>SFHJ01000004.1 GCA_004555655.1 Clostridiales bacterium | reverse complement strand
ACTTGCAGGCCGAAGTGTATTTTTCCCGACGTACACGCCGCCGGAAAAAATAATTTACAATTCTTTCGCCGCATCTGCGGCGAACTCTGCGAGGCTTTTCGACACGCTGAGGCCGCCGTCTTTCCGGACGGCGGCCTTTTGCAATCGTATTCTTACGCGCGGTTTCCTCTTTACAGCGCGCAGTTTTTCCGGTATAATGTACGCGATAAAATTTGGAAGTGTGGTTCACATATGATTGAATTTGACGAATACAAGGTAAAACTGAACAATAACCGCCCGAAGCTCGACGAGCTTTCCATCTCCCTCGGCATCGCTTCGGCGGAAGAAGAGCTCGACCGGCTGCACGCGCAGATCGAATCGCCCGGCTTCTGGGACAATCAGGAGGTCTCGCAGAAGGTCATGAAGCATGCGCGCCAGCTCGAATCCAAGATTGAGCGCTACAAAAAGATGTGCACGCAGTGGGACGACCTCATGACCATCTGTGAAATGGCGATTGAAGAAAACGACGACTCGATGCTGTGCGAGCTCACCGAGGGCTACCACGAGCTGGAAGAGCAGATGGAAAACGCGCGGCTCGAGACGCTTCTGTCCGGCGAGTACGACAACAATAACGCCATTGTCTCTTTTCAGGCAGGCGCAGGCGGCACCGAGGCGCAGGACTGGACGCAGATGCTCTACCGCATGTATACGCACTGGACAGAGGCGCATGGCTTTACGTACAAGATTCTCGACTACCTCGACGGCGACGAGGCCGGTATCAAATCGGCCAGCATCCTTGTGGAGGGCCCCAACGCCTACGGCTTTTTGAAGAGCGAAAACGGCGTGCACCGGCTGGTGCGCGTCTCGCCGTTCGACGCCAACGCCCGCCGGCAGACGTCGTTCGCTGCCGTCGAGGTCATCCCCGAGATCGCCGACGACTCCAAGGATGTGGATATCCGCCCCGAGGATATTGAAATGCAGGTCTACCGCTCGTCCGGCGCCGGCGGCCAGCACATCAACAAGACTTCTTCGGCTGTTCGCCTGATTCACAAGCCGACGGGCATTGTTGTCTCGTGTCAGACGCAGCGCGACCAGTTTCAGAACCGTGAGACGTGTATGCGCATGCTGCGCTCAAAACTCATTGAGATCAAAGAGCGCGAACATCTCGACAAAATCTCGGATATCAAGGGCGCGCAGCTCAAGATCGAATGGGGCAGCCAGATCCGCAACTACGTCTTCATGCCCTACACGCTGGCCAAGGACACGCGCACGGGCTATGAAATGACAAACATCAATGCCGTCATGGACGGCGACATCGACGGCTTCATCAATGCCTACCTCACCTGCGCCGCTACCGGCAACTGGCCCACAAAATCCTGAGTTCTGCGAATTTTGTCCAAATGTTGTGAATTTTCGCTTGCATATCACAAAGTTTTGTGATATCATATCTCCTGCTTTGTATGAAAGTTATTACGGCCTGCCGTCTGCCGGACAAGAACGGCGTTAATGATTGGGAGGAATTATGACTGCTCTGCATATTGTTTTAACTGTGATCCAGCTGATTCTGGCTGTCGGCCTTGTTGTGATCGTCACGCTGCAGTCCGGCAAGAGCGCCGGCCTGTCTTCCGCCATTGCCGGCGGCGACGGCTTCGCTGCCAAGGGCAAGAGCAAATCGCTCGACGCCAAGCTGGCCAAGGCTACCAAGTGGATCGGCGGTGTGTTCATCGTGCTGACGCTGGTTCTGAACCTGTTCTAATTACAATCTGACAGCAGATACTGTCCCGAGGCAGCTCGGGACAGTTTTTTTATGCGCGTATTCTGGTAGTAATACTGCAGAATCACGCGGTAGGAAAAGCCGTTATTTGCGAGGTTGTCCGCGCCATACTGGCTCATGCCCACGCGGTGGCCAAACCCCAGCACGTGGAAAACCGCGCCCGCATCCGTCAGCTCCAGCGTAAACTTCGTGGAATTGAGGCCGAACAGCTGCCGCAGCTGAACGCCCGTGAACGCCGCGCCGCCAATCAAGGCGGTGTCCACACCGCCGCCCTCCGTGTATGTGATCTCCCCCAGCCATGCAGCAGGGTCCTCCCCCAGCGCCGCCGCCGCATCTGCGGCGGTGATAACGCTTCGGAACGCATCGAGACTGAACGAAGCCTCACTTTCATAGCGCGCGGCGTACTCCTCGCCGGGGCTTGCAACCGGCTGCAGATACGGCACGTCCGTGCCCCACACAGCCACAGCCGCCTCGGTGCTGCCGCCGGAGCAGGAAAAATACGTCGCATCGATGAGTTCTCCGTTATAGCACAACACCTCGTCTGCCGTCTCAGATACGGCCTGCGCGGCTTTTTTCACGGCTGCTTCATAGTCCGCGCCGAATTTTTCGCGCAGCGCATCCTCGCACAGCCACGCCTGGCAGCATGCGCTGTCGGCGCAGACGTCCGCATCTGTATGCTTTTTGCACGCAGCCTGCTTCCACAAAAACGTCCGCGCGGCCACGGCCTGCGCCTTGAGTGCCTCGGGCGCAAACGTCACGGGCATCTCGCACAGCACAACGCTTGTCAGATAGTCCCGCACACGGGCGGTGAGCGTCTGGCCACCGCAAAGAAGCTGCAGCTGCGAAGCGTCGCCTGCAATCGCCTCTTCTTCGTCTGTTTTCTCCGGCGCGGCAGGCGCCGGCGTGCTTTCCGTCTCCGCCTGCCCCGGCTGCGCGATGAAAAGCACCTGCGATTGCGCCGGCTCCGGAACCTGCGGCTCCGGAGCGGCCGTTGGGATCAGAAAAATGGCAAGCAGCGACAACACGCACCCGATCAAAACCGTTTTCATTGCAACGCCTCCTTTGTTTTCAGGCAAGTCTATGCGGCGCGACAGGCGGTTATGAACTTTACATAATATCGAATCTTGACACTTTTTTGTACAAGTCGTATAATATGAGCCATCAATACGATTGGAGCGCAGCCATGAAACACGCTTTAAAAGTCATTCTTCCGCTGGTGCTGGTCGTCGCGCTGTTGGCGGCCGCCTGCTGGTTCTTCTTATTTTACCGAACGGATCTCACGATGAGCGTATTCGCCTACTGGGGCGAGCACTACTACGAGGCCGGGCGCTATAACCGCGCCATCAGTATGTATAAGCTCGCAGCAAAGCTCGAACCGGAAAATGATAAGCTGCCGGTACTGCTGGCCGATGCGTATGTGAAAGACGGCAACTACACCAAGGCTGAGTATACGCTGGTAAGCGCCATTACGGAAAATCCCAACTCCGCGCGGCTGTATCTGGCGCTGTCGCAGACGTATGTGGCGCAGGACAAGCTGCTCGATGCCGAGCAGATGCTCAACCGCATCACAAATGACGACGTGAAGCGCGAAATTGACGCCATGCGCCCCGCAGCGCCCGTCATTGAGCCGGAAAGCGGCTATTACAGCGAATATATTGAAGTCAGCGTCACGAGCGCCGATCCGGTCTATATGGTCCTCAACGCCGACTATCCATCGATGACGTGTGACGCCTATACGGGCCCTGTGACGCTTTCCGGCGGTGAGAGCAAAATCGTTGCCGTCGCCGTGGGGGACAACGGGCTTGTGAGCGACGCTTCCTACGCGGGCTACACCGTAGGCAGCGTCGTCGAACCCGTCACAATCCAGGACACAGCGATCGACACGTATGTGCGCGAACTGCTCGGCAAATCGTCCGGCGCGACCATCATGTCTGACGAGCTGTGGGACATCCGCGAGCTGACGCTCCCCGAGGGCGTACAGAGTCTTGACGATCTGAAGCTCTTTGCCGGGCTCACGTCGCTGGCCATCCATGACACAACGATGGATGTGTCTGTCCTTGGCGAGCTGACGACGCTGAAATCGCTCGACCTCTCCGGCTGCACGCTCTCGTCGGCTGCGCTTGAGACGATCGGCACGCTGCCTGAGCTGCAGGCGCTGAACCTCTCCGGCTGCGCAGTGAGCAGCATCAACGCGCTGGTGGGTCTCAGCAACCTCACAAGCCTCGATCTCACCAACAACACCATCTCTGACATTACAGCGCTTTCCGCACTCACGCAGCTCACTGAGCTGCACCTCACAAACAACCCTGTCAGGACCATTACGTATCTCAACAACTGTCTGGCGCTGGAAAAGCTCTACATGGAAAACTGCGGCGTTTCCCGCCTGAGCAGCATCGCGGGCAACACCGCCATCCGCGAGCTGTACGCCTCGAACAACTCCATTACGGATATCTCCGTGCTGGCCGGGTGCACGTCGCTGTCGGTCATCGATGTGTCCGGCAACCAGATCACAGATATTTCGGTACTCACTGAGCTGCCGGCGCTCACCGGCTTCTATGCCGACAACAACCTGATTGAGACTGTGCCTGTGTTCGACGCCGGGACCTGTAAGCTGGTCAATTTCTCAATCAACCACAACGCTGTAGCCGATATCTCGGGCCTTGCCGGTCTGCAATGGCTCAACTATGTGCACGCCGACTACAACAAGATCACAGATGTCACGTGTCTTGGCGGCTGCTGGAACCTTATCCAGATTGACGTCTGGGACAATCCGGTGGATACCGAGTCCATCCCCGAGCTGCAGGAGATCGGCATCATCGTCAACTACAATCCCACCTATGAGCCGCCTGCCGAAGAACCGGAAGAAAGCTGAGCGCTATATTGCCGCCCGGCGCCATTTGGCGCCGGGTATTTCTTTTGTTTACATAATTTTCTTTCAGCTGTGCATACTATCTGCGGTGATCGTATGAACAACTCCATCTGGGCGCGCGTGCCCCTGCCCGCATTCGCACCTTTGACGCAGGATACAAAAACCGACGTTCTGATCGTCGGCGGCGGACTGGCAGGGCTTTTGTGCGCATATGCGCTGCAAGAAGCCGGTGCGGACTATTTGCTCATCGAAGCAGACACAATCTGCTCCGGCGTGACGCGCAACACCACAGCCAAGCTTACCTCGCAGCACGGGCTGATCTATGACAAGCTGACGCGGCAGTTCGGCCCGGACACCGCGCGGGCATATTATGACGCGAACGAGGCCGCGCTCGCGCGCTACCGCAAACTGGCAGAGCATATCGACTGCGACTTTGAAGAAAAGCCAGCCTATGTCTACAGCACAGACTCCCGCGAAAAGCTCGCGCGCGAATTTGCTGCACTCAGGCGCATCGGCGCGCAGGCGGCGTTTGTTTCACGGCTGCCGCTGCCGGTAAAAACGGCTGGCGCCATCCGCTTTGACCATCAGGCGCAGTTTCACCCGCGCAAGTTCGCCGCCGGAATCGCACAGGGACTGAACATCTGTGAGCACACGCGTGCTTTGGCATTTGAAGGGCAGGCCTGCATCACGAATTGCGGAAGAATCCGCGCGAAGAAGACCGTCATTGCCACGCATTTTCCGACTCTCAACAAACACGGGGCATATTTTCTCAAGCTCTACCAGCACCGGTCGTACGTGCTGGCGCTGGAACACGCGCAGCAGCTTGACGGGATGTATCTGGACGAGCATGAGACGGGCCTTTCCTTCCGGAACTACGGCAACATGCTGCTGCTCGGCGGCGGTTCGCACCGCACGGGAAAGCCCGGCGGCGGCTGGCTGGAGCTGGAACAATTCGCGTGTGAGCACTATCCAAACGCGCGTGAGGTCTGCCGCTGGGCGACGCAGGACTGCATGAGTCTTGACAGCATGCCGTATATCGGCCGCTATGGGGCAAAAACGCGCGATCTGTATGTGGCGTCCGGTTTCAACAAGTGGGGCATGACGTCTTCAATGGTGGCAGCCACGATCCTGAGCGACCTGCTGCTGGGGCGGACAATCGCGTATGCCGATATCTTTTCACCGCAGCGCTCGATGCTCCGCCCGCAGCTGGCTGCGAACACCTTCGAGGCTGTGACAAACCTGCTGCGCCCGTCAAAGCCGCGCTGCCCGCATCTGGGCTGCGCGCTGCATTGGAATGAAGCTGAGCGCAGCTGGGACTGCCCGTGTCACGGCTCGCGCTTTACGAAAGCGGGAAAACTGCTGGACAATCCTGCGACAGGCGATTTGAAGCAGCCGTGAAGCTTTTTCATGCGGGACTTGCATTTTTCGCGCGGCGCGGTATAATAAAGCTGCAACTGAACAGCGGGGAGCTTGTAAAACAGGCTGAGAGGAAGGTGCGACCTTCGACCCATGAACCTGATGTGGATAATGCCAACGTAGGGACGCTATCAAGCACGACCGGGAGCTGCCAGATCAGGCAGCTCCCCTTTTTTGCCGCGGGAGGGATTCAACATGGTAAAAATCAACGGAACTGACACGCAGGCCGCAGGTCTGACGCTTACGGCGTATCTGGCCGGCACGCAGTATAACCCTGCGCGCATCGCCGTAGAGCGCAACGGCCAGATCGTGCCGAAGGCGCAGTACGGCGAAGCCGTCTTGCAGGACGGCGATACAGTGGAGATCGTCAGCTTTGTGGGAGGCGGCTGAGATGGGAATTAGCAGGCAGGAACTGCACGACGCGCTTGCCTCGCGTCATGGAGAGGCGCTGCAGGCGCGCTTTGAAGCCGCCGCCGTAGCCATCTGCGGTCTGGGCGGGCTGGGTTCAAACATCGCCGTCTGCCTGGCCCGCGCCGGTGTGGGGCGGCTGCATCTGATCGACTTCGACACGGTGGAGCCCACCAATCTCAACCGCCAGCAATATGCCGTTTCCCAGCTCGGCAGGCCGAAGGCGCTGGCGCTGCGCGAGACGCTGCTGGCCATCGCGCCGTACTGCGAGATACGCGCGGATAACGTGCGCATCTCGCAGGACAATTTCGCATCGCTGCTGGAGGACGATTCCATTATCTGCGAGGCGTTTGACGGCGCAGAGCAGAAAGCCATGCTGGTAAACGGCATTCTGGAGCGTTTTCCTGAAAAATATCTTGTCGCAGCGTCCGGGATGGCGGGCATCGGCTCTGCCAACGCAATCAAAACACGCCGCATTACAGAAAGATTCTATCTCTGCGGCGACGGACAAAGCGACGTTTTCGCCGTGCCGGGACTGTTTGCTCCACGCGTCATGGCATGCGCTGCACATCAGGCGCAGACGGTCCTGCGCATCCTTGCGGGCGAACTGGACGCCTGAAACTCTGAAAGAAGGTACATAATATGCAGACAAACGACAAACTCATCATCGGCGGACACGAGTTCACTTCGCGCTTCATCCTCGGCTCCGGTAAATATTCTCTGAACCTGATTGAAGCCGCCGTCAAGGACGCGGGCGCGCAGATCATCACGCTGGCGGTGCGCCGCGCAAACACAAAAGCACAGGAGAACATCCTTGACTACATCCCCAAGGGCGTTACGCTGCTGCCCAACACCTCCGGCGCGCGCAACGCCGGCGAGGCCGTTCGCATTGCGCGGCTGGCGCGCGAGCTCGGCTGCGGAGACTTTGTCAAAATTGAAATCATGCGCGACAGCAAGTATCTGCTGCCCGACAACGCCGAGACCATCCGCGCCACCGAAATTCTGGCAAAGGAGGGCTTTATCGTCATGCCCTACATGTATCCCGACCTCAACGTCGCGCGCGATCTGGTCAGCGCCGGTGCAGCAGCCGTGATGCCGTTGGCCGCGCCCATTGGTTCAAACAAGGGTCTTGCCACGCGCGAATTCATTGAAATTCTGATTCACGAGATCGACCTGCCCGTCATTGTGGACGCCGGCATCGGCCGTCCGTCGCAGGCGTGTGAGGCGATGGAGATGGGCGCAGCAGCCATTATGGCCAATACTGCGCTGGCGACTGCGGGCGATCTGCCGCTGATGGCTGCAGCGTTCCGGCAGGCCATTGAGGCTGGCCGGAAGGCATATCTGTCGGGTCTTGGGCGCGTTCTGCTGCGCGGAGCAGCGGCCTCTGACCCGCTGACTGGCTTTCTGCATGACTGAGGTGGCAGTATGGAAAACCAATTTTTTGTCGACTCCGGATTTTTAAGCCCGGCGGCGCTGGAAAAAAAGCACCGGCTGGAAAATGACCCCTCGTCCCGCAAAAACCATATGGAATACCTTCCCGGTATGGAGCAGATTTCATCTGACATCTGCGCCAAGGTCATGGCACAGATGGAAAGCTACGACCCCGGCCGCTACACAGCGCGCGACGTGAAGGCGGCGCTGGAGCATGAGACATGCTCGATTGAGGACTTCAAGGCGCTTCTCTCACCCGCCGCCGGGCCGTTTCTCGAACAGATGGCGCAGAAGGCGCGGCTGGAGACGAGAAAGCACTTTGGCAACACCGTCTACCTCTTCACGCCGCTCTACATCGCCAACTACTGCGAAAACTACTGCGTCTACTGCGGCTTCAACTGTTATAACCACATCCATCGCATGCGCCTGAGCATGGAGCAGATTGAACACGAGATGCAGGTGATTGCCGACTCCGGCATGGAGGAGATTTTGATGCTCACAGGCGAGAGCCGCACGATGAGCGATGTACAATACATCGGCGAGGCCTGCAAGCTGGCCCGGAAATACTTCCGCATGGTAGGTCTTGAGATCTACCCCGTCAACACCGACGAATACCGCTATCTGCACGAATGCGGTGCAGACTATGTGACCGTATTCCAGGAAACATACGACACCGTGAAATACGAGACGCTGCATCTGGCCGGGCACAAACGCGTCTGGCCATACCGCTTCGACGCGCAGGAGCGCGCGCTCATGGCAGGCATGCGCGGAGTGGCGTTCTCAGCGCTTCTGGGCCTGTCGGATTTCCGCAAGGACGCGCTGGCAAGCGCGCTGCACCTGTACTATTTGCAGAGAAAGTACCCGCAGGCGGAGATGTCGCTGTCGTGCCCGCGCCTGCGGCCCATCATCAACAACGATAAAATCAATCCACAGGACGTGCACGAGACGCAGCTGTGCCAGATTTTGTGTGCCTACCGCATCTTTCTTCCGTTCGCAGGCATCACGGTCTCTTCGCGCGAAAGCGCGCAGTTCCGCAACGGCATCGTAAAGATTGCAGCCACCAAGGTCTCTGCCGGCGTGTCGACCGGCATCGGCGACCATGAGAGCAAATACACCGGAAAAGAGCAGCAGCAGGACGCTGGCGACGAGCAGTTTGAGATCAATGACGGCCGGAGCTTCCGCCGCATGTACGAGGACATGGCGCACGAGGGCCTGCAGCCGGTTCTCAACGACTATCTGTATGTGTAACGTCATCTGCATCACGAACCGCAAGCTCTGCGCCGGGGATTTTCTGACGCGCATCGCGCGCATCGCCGAAGCGGGCCCTGCCGCCATTGTACTGCGCGAAAAAGACCTTTCGGAGGCTGAATATGAGGCGCTGGCGGAAGCGGTTCTCACAATCTGCCGCCGGTATGCAGCGCCCTGTATCCTGCATGGCTTTCCGGAAGCGGCTGCGCGCCTGCACGCCAAGGCGCTGCATCTGCCGCTCTGGCAGCTGCAAACGCTCCCGCCCGACATGCGCGCGCAGTTTTCTGCACTGGGCGCGTCGTGCCACTCGGCGCAGGACGCGCAGCTTGCCGCGTCGCTCGGCTGCCGCTACATCACGGCCGGGCATGTGTTCGCCACCGGCTGCAAAAAAGACCTGCCGCCGCGTGGGCTTGATTTTCTGCAGGAGGTCTGCAGAGCCGTGTCCATCCCGGTCTTCGCCATCGGCGGTATCGGCCCGGAAAACGCTGCGTGCGCCGCCAAAGCGGGCGCGGCAGGCGTATGCGTGATGAGCGGCCTTATGCGCTGCGCCGACCCGGCGGAATATCTTGCTTCATTCAAAAAGGAGACAGAACATGCTTGACAGAACCAGTCTTTTGCTCTACGCCGTGACAGACCGCGCGTGGACTGGCGCGCTGAGCCTGTACGAACAGGTGGAGCTGGCGCTTTCGGGCGGCGTAAGCTGCGTGCAGCTGCGCGAAAAGCAGCTTTCCGCGGACGATTTCATCCGCGAGGCAAAGTGTCTGCTGCCGCTGTGCCACCGATATGGCGCGCCGCTCATCATTAATGACAGTCTTTCCGTCGCGCTGGCAGCCGGCGCAGACGGCGTACACGTCGGGCAGGAGGATCTGTCCGCGGCCGAGGTCCGCAAAGCTGCCGGCAGCGGCTTCATCATCGGTACGACGGCTAAGACCGTTCTGCAGGCGCAGGCAGCCGAAGCAGGAGGCGCGGACTACCTCGGTGTGGGCGCAGTATTCCCCTCGCCCACCAAGAAAAACGCCGTCCGTATCACGCACGCACAGCTCAAAGAGATCTGCGCAAGCGTGTCGATCCCTGCCGTCGCCATCGGTGGCATCACGCTGGAGAATATGACGCAGCTGGCTGGAAGCGGCGCGGCGGGCTTTGCCGTCGTGTCCGCCGTCTTCGGCGCCGCCGATATTCGTGCCAGTGCACAGTCGCTGCGTGCACAGGCTGCGCAGCTCATCTGAGAAGCCCGCCTCGAACGAGGCTTCCGCGGCAGATTGGGGGCACCACCTTCTGTCGCGTTAGAAAAGTAATGCGAGTTTGAAAGGAGAAACAGATGAAAACAGCATTAACAATTGCTGGAAGCGATTCCAGCGGAGGCGCCGGCATTCAGGCAGACATCAAGACCATGTGCATGAATGGTGTGTTTGCGATGAGCGCGATCACCGCGCTGACCGCGCAGAACACAACCGGCGTAGCGGGGGTACTGGAAGTGACCCCACAATTCCTAGCGCAGCAGATCGACTGCGTGTTCACCGACATCCGCCCGGATGCGGTCAAGATCGGCATGGTCTCCTCCTCCGGCCTGATTGAGACGATTGCGGAACGGCTGCGCTTCTACGGCGCGGAAAACATTGTGCTTGACCCCGTGATGGTAGCCACCAGCGGCGCGCGCCTGATCGAGCCTGAGGCTGTCGCAGTCCTGACGCGCGCGCTTTTGCCGCTTGCGGCAGTCGTAACGCCCAACATCCCCGAAGCCGAGATACTGGCGCAGATGCCTGTCCGTTCGGAGGACGACATGCAGCGCGCGGCTGAGGTAATCTCTGCGCGCTATGGCTGCGCAGTATTGTGCAAGGGCGGACATAACCTCAACGATGCAAATGATCTGCTCTATGCCTCCGGTACGGCGCAATGGTTCCGCGGCCGGCGCATTGACAATCCCAACACCCACGGTACGGGCTGCACGCTCTCGAGCGCCATAGCGGCGAATCTTGCCAAGGGCTACCCGCTCACGCAGGCTGTGCAGCGTGCCAAAGACTACATCTCCGGCGCGCTGGCAGCGATGCTCGATCTGGGCGCAGGCAGCGGCCCGATGAATCATGCATTCAACCTGCAGGGTGAATTTGCAAGGGAGGCTGTGTAACATGGAAGAAAAAAAGACTTCGGTCTTTGAAAACGGCCTGATCTGGTTCGGCGCGGGCGTATCCATCGCCGAAATTCTGACAGGTACCTATTTTGCCCCGCTCGGCTTCGGCAAGGGCGTGCTCGCCATTGTCATCGGACACATCATCGGCTGCGCACTGCTGTTTTTGGCGGGCCTGATTGGCGGCAAGGCACGCAGAAGCGCGATGGAGACTGTAAAGATGAGCTTCGGCCAGAAGGGCAGCCTTCTGTTCTCGCTGCTCAACATTCTGCAGCTCGTCGGCTGGACGGCCATCATGATCTACGACGGCGCGCTGGCCGCAGACGGCATCTTTGCCGCCGGGCGCTGGGTGTGGTGCGTTGTGATCGGCGCGCTCATCGCGCTGTGGATTCTCATCGGCATCAAAAACCTCGGCAGAATCAATACCGTCGCGATGGCTGCGCTTTTCGTTCTGACGCTGGTTTTGTCCGTGGTCGTGTTCCGCGGCGGCGGCGCGGCGCTCTCCGGCGACAGCATGAGCTTCGGTGCAGCAGTCGAGCTGTCGGTCGCGATGCCGCTTTCGTGGCTGCCGCTCATCAGCGACTACACCCAGAGCGCGCAGAAGCCCGTCAAGGCCACGGCTGTCAGCGCGGCCGTCTACGGTCTTGTCAGCTGCTGGATGTATCTGATCGGCATGGGCGCGGCCATTTTCACGGGCGAATCCGACATCGCGCAGATTCTGCTCAAGGCCGGACTCGGCGTGGTGGGCCTTCTTATCATTGTGTTCTCCACTGTGACCACGACCTTCCTCGACGCGTACTCCGCCGGTGTGTCCAGTGAGTCGGTCTTCAGCAAAATCAACGGCAAATGGGTCGCGCTGGGTGCGACCGTGCTCGGCACGGTCGGCGCGATTGTTTACCCGATGGACAACATCACGGACTTTCTCTATCTGATCGGCTCCGTTTTCGCGCCGATGATCGCCATCCAGATCGCAGACTTTATCATTCTGAAGCGCGACTACAGCGAGCGGCAGGTCAACGTGCAGAATCTCATCATCTGGGTTATCGGCTTTGCGCTCTACCGGCTTCTGATGCGCGTGGACATCGTTGTCGGCAATACGCTGCCGGATATGCTCATTACGGCCCTTCTGTGCATCGCAGTGCATCAGCTCCGCGCGAGGACAAAGGCATGAGCCGGTGTGTCATCATCGGCGGCGCGCCGGTGAAAGATTACGCGCGCATGCGCGCTGCGCTGCACGAAGGTGATTTCTGCATCTACTGCGACTGCGGCCTGCGCCACATGCAGCCACTTGGCGCACCGCCGGATCTGATTGTCGGGGATTTTGACTCATATACCGCTCCCCTGCCCGACGCGCCGGTCATCACACTGCCGCGTGAAAAAGACGACACCGATACCGTCTACGCCGTCAAGGAGGCGCTCCGGCGCGGGTTCGACGAGTTTGTGCTGCTGGGCGCGGCGGGCGGACGGCTCGACCACACGCTTGCCAATGTATCGCTTCTTGTGATGCTTGACCGGCTCGGGAAGAAGGCCGTTCTGATGGACGACGTTTCCGACATGCGCATCGTCTCGCGCGAAGAGGCCTGCATCGAAGCCGGCTGCCGCTTTTTCTCACTGCTGTGCGTAGACGGCCCGGCGCGGCATGTCACGATTGAAGGCGCGAAGTTCCCGCTGAAAGACGCCGAGATCCACTGCGACTACCAGTACGGCGTGAGCAACGAAGTGCTGCCCGGCAGAACAGCCAGCGTGCGTGTGGGAGAGGGTGTCCTTCTGCTGATGCGTATTTTCAGCGAAACATGAAAATTGCCCGTCCACCGAATGGTGGACGGGCTTGAGGCTGTCGAAAAACTCCTTTGGAGTTTTTCGACAACAGGCCGCGGCCTGCTGCGAGTGTATTTTTCCCGACGTACACGCCGCCGGGAAAAATGATCCACATGTCTTTCGCGCCTGCGGGCGCGAAACTCTGCGAGGCTTTTTCGACACGCTGTGCCCGTCCACCGAATGGTGGACGGGCTTTTGATCCGTTATTCACAGACGCGCGCGCAGATGCGTTCTGCCGCTCCTGCGTACTCCAGCTCCCGCATTGCCCGGCGCATGGACGCCAGACGCGGGCCGTTCTGCAGCAGCTGCAGGCTTTGCCACGCAAGCTCCTTGGGCGTGTCCGCCGTACAAGCCGCGCCGCGCGAGACAAAAAACTCCAGATTGTGCGTCTCGCAGCCGCCTACGGCGTTGATGAGCACCATGGGCACGCCCTTGACCACCGCCTCGGTGGTGCTGATGCCGCCGGGCTTGGTGATAAACACGTCCGCGCTGTCAAGAAGCCGGGAAATATTTTTCACAAATCCCAGCACATGCACGTTTTTCTTATACCCAAAGCGCATCCGCAGCTTGCGGTAGAGCTTTTTATTGCTGCTGCAGACAACGCTGAGCTCACACGAATCGGGCATCGATTTTGCAATGCGCGCGACCACCTCGCCAATCGGGCCGCAGCCCATACTGCCGGACATGATGACAAGGTGCCGGTGCGCAGGGTCGATCTGAAACGCGCGCTTGGCCTGTACGGCGTCAGTCCGGCTTGCAAACATGGCGCGGACCGGGATACCCAGCGGCGCAATGGACGCTCTGTCGATGCCCGCGCGGACAAATTCCTCCGTCAAAGACGCGTCGGGAATGACGCAAACATCGAGATTGACACAGTTGCAGCTTGGGCTTGCGGTATAGTCGGTAGCGAGGAAGCACGTGCGCACGGCAAGCGGCTTTGCATGCTGGATAAAGCTCAGCATCATCGCCGGGAACAGGTGCGTGCAGATTACCGCGCCATAGCCGCCGCTTTCGATCTCCTGCCGCATGCGCTCACAGCCGCTTCGCAGGATGCGGCACGCAGCCGAGTCCTCGTCAAACGTGGCCGGGTGCTCCTCAGCGTAATGGTATCCCTTGCCGTAGAGCTTGGGGAAATGGCGGTAGAATCGCACATGCCAGTTGCTGACCAGGCGGGAGACGCGGTCGGAGACGTAGCCAAGCGCGTCGAGCGTCACGCTTTCATGGCCCATTTTTTCAAGCTGCTGCGAAAGCGCCTGCGCGCAGGCATTGTGCCCGCCGCCGGTATTGCAGCTCAGAATCAAAACCTTCATGTCGTTCCTTCTTTCTGTTTCTGCCTGCGCAGATACATCCGCGCAAGACGCGGGCGGTTATAGCGCTGGATCAGGATAAACGGCAGATTGCCCAACAGCACATACACAAGACAGGCAATCACACCGCCCGCACCGGGCCACAGCCACAGGCACGGCAGGCCCAGCACACACAAAACCACATGCACCGCCTCTGCCACGCATGTCTCCTGCAGCATCCGCAGAAGCCCCTGCTGATCCGGCAGCCTGTCGAGCGACTTTGCAGGCATGAGTCCGGGGAAAATCCTGCTCATATCCGGCACGCGGTTTTGCCAGCGGTTAATGTCGATCTTCAGATACACACGCCCATCCTTCTCCCAACCGAAGGCGCGAAACGGCGCACGGTCAAAATGAAACCACGACTTTGGCAGCAGCCGTCCAAGCAGGAAGCTGATAATGCCGAGCGCAATGGCATAGAGTAAGCAATACAAAAAACCCATCCGATTTCCGGCCTTTTACACTTTTTCATGTATCATACCAGATTCCGCCGTAATTTCCTGAACGAATTATGAATTTTCTTCCTTAGCAAGGCGTAAAAAAGCCGGGCACAAAGCCCGGCTTTTTCGCTGAAAAGCGTTATTCATCAAATGACCAGAAGTTTGTGACATTGGAGTGATCGGCGACAAACAGATCGATATAGGTCGTCGCGTCTACGCACTCGCCTTTGAGGTGCCGCTCCGCGGCAGAGTAGATGCCGTCGGAGATGACCTGCGGATCAACAACGACACAGGCCAGATAATTCGGGTCGTCTTCATACAGCGCTTCAAACGGCTCTGCACCGTACGCGCCCATGGAGAGCACCTTGACGTCCTCATTACCGAGTGCACGCAGCGTTGAAACCGCGCCCCATGCGCCGTTGTCGACAACGGATACGACAAAATCAAACGGAACGACCGTATTTGCAATGACATTCGCGCCCTTTTCGCGGTTTCCCTCGCAGTCCTGTACCTCAACGATCTGGATTCCGGGCGCCTTTTCTGCCAGCACTTCGGTGAAGCACTTGCTTCTGAGCTCAGCGGCAGAGGACGTATTCAGCTCCAACAGAACGACATTTGCCTCGCCGTCGGGATACCGCTCAGGATGCGCGGCAACATAATCGATCAGATATTCTGCTGTCAGCTCGCCCGTCAGCTCCTGATCCCAGGTGATCGATGTGACCGCCTGGTCAGCCTCGTTCCAGTAGCAGTCGTAGATGATAATGGGGATCCCGGCGTCCACGGCCTTCATCAGCACCTCCGTGCATCCATCGGGTGTCGCAGGATCGGCAAAGATCATATCAACGCCGCTGGAAAGCATGTTTTCAATCTGCTTGGTCTGCACTTCGTCGTTGATCTCGCCATCTTCCACAGTGATCGTGGCGCCATAATTCTCGGCCGTCTTCTCAAGCGCTGTTGCCAGCGCGGAGCACCACTCATCGCCCTTATACACGATCGTGCAGCCGATTCTCTTGCCGGCCAGCGGGGAATCCGATTCCGGTTTGCTCACAGCATCGGACTGCGGTGTTTCAGCCGCAGCAGCATCGGACGGCGCTGCACCTGGTGTCTGCGCACAGGCGGACAGCGACAGAATCAACACGAACGCGAGCAAAATAACGATCAGCTTCTTCATTGTAATTCCTCCTGTTTGTATTGCGCTGCAGCTGTATCTAGCATAATCTGCAGTTTTTCTTCCCGCAATATCAAATCAGGCAGATAAAATATAAAAAAAGACATCAATATGTTTGAGCGCGGCTTGTGAATGGTTACGGTCAACCCACCATTTTGATTTGGTTTATTCGATGTTCTTTCGATAGTGTGACGGCGCAAGATTTGTGTATTTTTTAAAAAAATTGCTGAAGTGGTAGACATTTTCGAAGCCCAGCCGGGCAGAAATCTGTCCGATGTTCAATTCCGATCGGCTGAGCAGGATCTTTGCCCGTTCTACCTTCTGCCGGTGATAGTCTGCAATCAGGCTCACGCCAAACTGTTTTTTATAGGTCGTCTTGACCATGGATTCCGAGATGTAGAACGCCTGCGCGACCTGGGAAAGGCGAAGCTGGCCCTCGACATGCTGCAGCATGTATTCACGGATGCGCTCCGCCAGAAAATCCTGGCCGCAGTGTGACTGCAGCTCCAGCCGCCCGGCAAAAACCGACATGCATGTGTCGGACTGCAGCAAAAGCAGCAACACCTGCTCGAGCTGCACGCGGATCAGTTGGTCATTGCCGATGGGCGCAGTTCGCAATCGCGTCAGGAGCGCGGGAACATCCGTCCGCTCTGAACACGAAAAACCTGCGTCTACATCGTCAATCACAGCCGAAAGCAGCGCTCTGCAGCGGTTGGAGACTGTAAATGCGCCGCGGCCCAGCCCGTCCAGTCCGTCCCCCTCAACACTGAAGGAGATGACCCACATCTGCGCGTCGTTCTCACCGTCGCCGTAGATGACGTGAAATGTATCCGGAGAGAGCAGGACAAGCTCACCTTCTCGGAGCTTGTAGAACCGATTGTGCAGATGGATATAGACGTCTCCCGAGGCCATATACTGCAGCTCCCAGCAGCTGTGCCGTTCGCCTTCATACTTCCACTCTTTCGCGCAGTGCAGGCGCCGCGCGTTAACGATGCTCGTGACCGAAAGAATATCGGACAGCAGGTGTTCAAGATACTCCACAAAATCAAATCCTTATTTATAAACTATCAATCGGATTTTACATTCCTGCGTGAGTATTTGTCAAGTACAATGGAAAAAAATGTGGAAAGGATGAGCCAAATGAACCATCGAGAAAACCTGTTGGCCGCAATGCGCCGCCAGCGCTGTGATCGAGTCCCCTTCCAGTTTTCCATGTGTGACTCGCTGAAGGAAGAATTGCTGCGCCGCTACGGAACTGACGACGTCGTCAAGGCCTTTGACATGCCGGTGCAGTACATTGAGCTGCCGCCGGCCACAGTAAAGATCGATCACAGCATCTATCACAAGCACCCGGAAACGTTGAGCAGCATCGATGAATGGGGCGTTGGCTATCAGCGCGGCAGCGTCGCGCACTTTGCAAGATTTGTCTCTCCGATGGCCGACTTCGATTCTCCTGAACAGGTCGAGGCGTATCCGTTCCCCAACGTGGAGGAACCGGCGCGCTGGCAGGCCGTGCGCGAACAGGTAGAAAAAGCACATGCGCAGGGCCGCGCTGCTGCATTCTTCGCCATTCAGGTCTTTGAGCCTGCATGGTATCTTCGCGGGCTTGACAATTTATTGGTCGACTTCATCAGTGATGAAGAAATGGCGGCCGCTTGCATGAATAAAATGACCGATGCACAGTGCAAAATTGCCACGCTGGCCGCCAAATCCGGTGTGGACATGATCGTCTTCGGCGACGATGTGGGCACACAGCGCGCGATGATGATGAGCGTGGAGGTCTGGCGCAGATGGGTCAAGCCCGCCACAGCCGCGACCATCGCCGCCGCCAAAGCCGTTAATCCGGATGTTCTGGCGATGTATCATTCTGACGGCACCATCTATGATATCATTCCTGAGCTCATTGAAATCGGCGTCGATATCCTCAATCCGGTTCAGCCCGAGTGCGTTGATCCCATTTTGCTCAAACGGCTCTATGGCGACCGGCTGTCATTCTGGGGCACCGTTGGCACGCAGACGACAATGCCCTTCGGCACACCGGAAGAAGTGCGGGAGAAGGTCAGGCTGATGATCGAGACGGTTGGCGCGGGCGGTGGTCTGACCATCGCGCCGACGCACCTGCTCGAACCGGAGGTCCCCTGGGAAAACATTGAGGCATTTCTACAGGCTGTCAGGGATTTCGGCAGCTACGTCTGAGGCCGCAACGGGCTTGCTTTGCGCGTGAAAATGGGCTAGAATAGGCGAAAGACGACAAGGAGACGATTCGCCATGCAGCTTGAAACAACACGCCTGCTCCTGCGGCCGTGGCGCGAAGATGACGCGGAGGAACTCTACCGTCTCGCGTGCGACCCGAAGGTTGGCCCGATTGCGGGCTGGCCGGTACATACAAGCGCAGAAAACAGCCGCGAAATCATCCGCACGGTGCTTTCCAAGCCCGAGACATACGCGTTGGTGCTCAAGCAGACGGGCGCGGTCGTGGGCAGCATCGGAGAATTCTCCTCCGACGCGCAGTTCGGCGCGAACGGCGAGCCGGAGCTGGGCTACTGGCTTGGAAGCGAATACTGGGGCCGGGGCCTGATTTGTGAGGCAATGCAGCCGATGCTCGCACACTGTTTTGAAGAACTCGGCGCAGAACGGGTCTGGTGCTCACACTTTGAGGGCAACGGCAACTCGCGCCGCGTACAGGAAAAATGCGGGTTTTTGTATCACCACACCGAGCACGATACCAGATGGCTTGCAGCCAGCGGCCGGCAGATCCTGCACTACAGCTGCCTTACGCGTGCAAGGTTTGACGCTGCCTGCATGGACATGGGCAAGCACCCGTACAAGATTCTGCTCACGGGGTTTGACCCGTTTGGCGGCGAGACAACGAATCCCGCGTTCGAGGCCGTGAAGCTACTGCCCGAGACGGTCTGCGGCGCACGTATCGTAAAAAAAGAGCTGCCCACCGTCTTCCAAACGGCGGGCGGCGTGCTGCTGGCAGCCATTCGGGAGGCTGAACCAGATCTCGTCATCTGCGTGGGACAGGCAGGCGGCGCAAGCGGGCTTCTGATTGAGCGTGTGGCTGTCAATCTGCGCGACGCGCGCATTGCAGACAACGCCGGGAACACCCCCTGTGACGTGCCTGTCGTGCCCGGCGGCCCTGCGGCGTATTTCACCGGTCTTCCGGCCAAGGCTATTGTTTCTGCCGTCCGGGCAGCCGGTGTCCCGGCGTATCTTTCGCAGTCGGCAGGCAGCTTTGTCTGCAACGATGTATTTTATACGCTCATGCACCTGATTGAAACTGCGCATCCTTCGCTTGTGGGCGGGTTTATCCATGTCCCCTATTGCTTCGCGCAGGCGGCCGGCAAACCCGCCGGAACGCCGGGGATGGAGCTGGAGACGATTGCGAAGGGGCTCTGCTGCGCCGTTGGGCAGACGCTGCAGGCAATGGCAAAGAAATAACTGCTGCGCGAAAGGAAAACAGCCTCCCATGAGGCTGTTTTCTTATTTTTCCAGCATGTTTCCGATCACCCGCTGCGTGCAGTCGATGAAGCGCACCAGTGCGGCAGAGGCCTCCTGCATCGAGCGCACGGCCACACCCAGCTCACGTGAGGAGGCCGGCGAGACAGGTCGGATCATCACCGTATCGGCCCTTCCCTTGAGCGTGAGCTCGGTCATCATGCTCACGCCCAGCCCATGGGCCACCATGCTGATGACCGTCTGGTCGTCGACCGCCGTGGGGCGGATATCTGGCCTGACATTCAGGCGGTTGAAGATGCGCAGGATATCCTTGTCGAAGCCCTGTGAGGGCATGATGAACTCCTTACCGTCAAACTCCGCCACGGGGAAGCTTCGCCGCTTGCCGATGGTATAATACTTCGGCAGCACCGCGTACATCGCATCGTCCTTGAGATGGATCCAGTCGTAACTGCCCTCGTCCTGACGGCTGACAAAAATCGCGTCCATCGTTCCGTTCTCCAGAAGTTCATACGGCCCGTCGACATGGTCGGCCATGCGGATGTCCACGTCAACATTCGGGCACTCGGAACGGAACTGCTGAATGATGGCAGGCAGCCAGTGCATGGCGATACTGGCATAGGCCGAGATGCGCAGCACCTCGCCCTTGGCCGCGCCCGCCTGCGCAATGACATGGTTGAGACGCGTATTGGCCTGCAGGAATTCGCGCACGGCAGGCTCGATACGCCTGCCTTCGGCCGTCAGACTCACGCCGCTGCGCCCGCGCACAAGCACGGGGAAGCCGATCTCCTTTTCCAGGCTGTTCATCATATGCGTCAGACCGGACTGGGTATATCCCAGCACTTCCGCCGCCTTGGTGAAGCTGCCCAAATCCACTGCCATCAGCAGCGCTTCTAGTTTTTTACTCTCCATATTGTATCCTCAGTTCCAGAAAAACCACGCGCAGGCGCTTTTTTCTTATTCTACCACATTTTGCCCGCGCGTCAACGCCTGCGGCGGATTTGTTTTTCCAGCGCGCGCAAACGCTTGTCAATTTCCGCGCTTTGTGATACGATGTCTATTGGAAACTACAAAAAGAAAAGGATGGGATCGCTATGAATCAGAATGCCTATATCGGCCACGAATCGCAATTATGCGGCGTAGAGGAAATGCGTCTGTGCGGCGGCAAGGGCGACGGGATGCGCCTGATGCAGCTGCGCAATGGCAAGGGCCTGGAGCTGACCGTCAGCGCCGACCGCTGCGCAGACATCGCCCGCCTGCGCTACCGCGGAGAAAACCTCAGCTTTTTCTCTGCCAACGGCTACGTCGCGCCTGCATATTATGATGACAAGGACGCCGGATGGCTGAAAAACTTCACAGCGGGCTTTTTGACCACCTGCGGTCTGACCGCTGTCGGCTCGCCCTGCGTTGACAAAGGGCAGGCGCTGGGCCTGCACGGCTCGATCGGCAACACGCCGGCAGAGCGCATCGGCTGGGAGATGGACGACGACACCATTACCGTCAAGGCTGTTGTGCGCCATGCACAGATTTTTTCGGACAAGCTGCTTCTGACGCGCACGATCGCGTGCTCGAAGCAGGTCAACGCGTTCACCATCACCGACCGCATTGAAAATGTCGGCGGCGAAACGAGTCCTCTGATGGTGCTGTACCACATGAACATGGGCTATCCCCTGCTCAGCGAGACGGCCGAGGTCTATGTCCCGGCGGAAACCGTAGTGCCGCGCAATGCGCACGCCGCCGAAGACCTGGACACCTGGAACAAGATCCTCTCCCCCACGCCCGGCTTTGAAGAGCAGTGCTACTACCACGAATTTGGCAGCAGGCCCGGCCTTGCCGCGATCTTCAACCCGGCGCTTGGCTTCGGTCTGAAGATCAGCTTCGACACGGCCAGTCTCGACTGCTTCACCGAATGGAAGATGATGGGCTACAAGGACTATGTCCTCGGCCTTGAACCGGGCAACTGCACGCCCGACGGTCGCGACGTGATGCGCCAGACCGGTAAGCTCAAATTCATCGCCCCCGGCGAGGCGAAGACCTACAGCGTCACGGTGTCGATCATCGAATCGGCGGCCGAGTGGGAAGCGCTGAAGCAGTAAATTGCATTGATCTCCCGGAACGGCTCTGTCGTTCCGGGATTTTTTTGCGCCGCGCCGCATACGCTGTCATAGGGGCCTGACGCTTCCTTAACGCAAATTAACGTTTCGCCGCATTATAATAGGCGCAGACAGGCCGCGAGGCCGCGTCGGAAGGAGGCATACAATGTTTTTGGTAAATCAGGCGATGGTGAACGTCTCCATCGGTACGGCAGCGATCATTGTTGTGCTCGGCATGGGCGTGGTGTTTCTGGGGCTGATTCTGCTTATGCTGGTCACGCAGATTGTGGGCAAAATCATGACAAGCCGCACGGCGAAATCGGAAAAAGCGCCTGCCGCGCAAATGGCAGCGGCACCCGCGCCCGCGAGGCCTGCGCCCGGCAGCGCCGGTCAGGTGAAGCTTTACGACGTGCCAGATCGCACGGCCGCAATGCTGATGGCGATTGTGGCAAACCGCACCGGCAAGCCGCTCAATGAGCTGCGGTTCATCTCCATCCGCGAGATCAAGGATTGAGCGTTTGCAGAATTTGACAGATCTGACAAAAGGGGCGCGCTGAAAATCAGCGCGCCTCCGGTTTTTCCATTTTGCGTCAGTATTTTTTGCGCTGCAAAGGCAAACTTCCATCCGCCACGAGCGCAGTTTTACGTGCGCTTGACAAAGCTCGTCCTTTTCTTAACAATTTCGAAACGTCTTTTCACGTTCTAAATTTTTGTTTATTTTGTATAGTTATTGCGTTAAATCACTGTTAAGATTCGTCACTATGACTTTACCCGGCTCAAAAATCATGATACTGTAACATCGTAATCACGGGCAGCGCCCGAAAAGAAAGGGAGAGTATTATGGAAAAGAAACGCAAGCTCAGTCTACCCGCATGGATCTTTATCGGCATGCTCGCCGGTATCCTCGTCGGTCTGCTGTTTACGAAAAACGCGCAGTTCACTACCGACTGGATCAAGCCCATCGGCACAATCTACATCAACCTGCTGAAATTCCTCGTTGTGCCTGTTGTTCTGTTCTCCATCGCAGACGGCGTCATCTCGTTGAAAGATCTCAGGCGCGTCGGCAGCGTGGGGCTGAAGACCTTTATTTACTATATGTTCACCACCGCGCTGGCCGTTGTCATCAGCCTTATTCTGGTGAACATTTTCAAGGGTGCGTTCCCCGTTCTGCCCAGCGCCGAGCTTGGCTCTCTGGAGTATGAGGCCAAGACCGCACCTTCCGTCATGGACGTGATTGTGGGTATCTTCCCGGATAACCTCTTTAAGCCCATGGTCGAAACCAACATGCTCCCCGTCATCGTCATCGCCATTCTGACCGGCGCCGGCGTTCTCGCCGCAGGTGACAAGGGCCAGCGCATCGCCACCATCATCAACGACATGAACGAAGTCGTCATGAAGATCATGATGATGATCATCAAGCTCACTCCCATCGGTGTGTTCTGCCTCATGATTAACGTTGTCGCTGTCAACGGTGCCTCCATCGTCGGCACACTCGCCATTGTCATCGGCGTGGCATACCTGGGCTATCTGGCGCATGTCATGATTGTCTACGGCTTGTCCGTCCGCTTCCTGGCCGGTATGAATCCGCTCAAGTTCTTCAAGGGTCTGGCTCCTGCCATGATCTGCGCGTTTACAACCACGTCGTCCAACGCCACGCTGCCGCTCAACATCGAGTGCTGCAACAAGATGGGCGCTGAGCCTGAGATCAGCTCGTTCGTCCTGCCGCTGGGCGCGACGATCAACATGGACGGCACAGCCATCTATCAGGCCGTTGCGGCCGTGTTCATCGCCTGCTGCTACGGCATCGACCTCACCATCGGCGATATGGCGATGATCGTGCTCACGGCCACGCTGGCTTCCGTCGGCACCGCCGGCGTCTCCGGCGCGGGCATGATTATGCTGGCGATGGTGCTGACCACCATCGGCATCCCGGTCGAGGGCATTGCGATCATCGCGGGCGTCGACAAGATTTTCGACATGGGCCGCACGACGCTCAATATCACGGGCGACGCGACCTGCGCGCTGTTCATCTCCCGCCTTGAGCGCAACAGAGCCGCCAAGGCCGCTGCCAGGGCCGGCAAATAAGCTCTAAAGCCGGCGCAGCATCCGCTGCGCCGGCTTTCAATGTCAAAAAACGCCAAAATCGCTTTCACCGCTTCGGCGGCGAAACTCTTCCGGACTATTTCGATAAACTACGCAGGCGCAGCATCCGCTGCGCCTGCTGTTTTTTAACGTTCAGTCGCCTTCAATCATACGGTAGCCGACGCCGACCTCGGTAAAGATGTACACAGGCTGGGCGGGATTTTTTTCGATTTTGCGGCGAATGTTGGCCATGTTGACACGCAGGATCTGGTTGTCGCTGCGCGCGCTGGGCCCCCACAGCTCACGGATGAGATAATCATATGTCAGAACCTTCCCCGCATGCAGGCCCAGAAGCGCAACGAGCTTATACTCGTTCTGCGTCAGCCCTGCGTCGCGGCCGGCGATGAACACGCGCCGCTTACCATAGTCGATCGTCAGCTCACCTGCGCGGAAAAGGCCCGTATTTGCCAGCGCATCGCTGCTGGCCGGAGTGCGTGTGTGGCGGATGGCCGCGCGGATGCGCGCCAACAGCTCTTCCGTGCCGAAAGGCTTGGTCAGATAATCATCCGCGCCCGCATCAAGCGCTACAACCTTATCGCGCTCATGGCTTCGCGCAGAGACCACGATGACCGGAATCTTTGACCACTCACGCACTCTGGACAGGACGTTCATGCCGTCTGTGTCGGGCAGGCCCAGATCCAGAATGATGAGATCCGGACAGTGTGAAGCAATCATGGTGTCGGCCATCGCACCGCTGCGCGCCAACAGCACATCGTAGCCCTTGGCGCTCAGAATTGCCTGCATGAAATTGCGGATCGTCTGCTCGTCCTCAACGATCAGGATTTTTTCTTTCGTCGTCATGCCTGTTTCCCTCCAGTGGAAGTGTAAATCGGAACAGCGCGCCGCCCTGTGCGCGGTTTTCCGCCTGCATCGTGCCGCCGTGCGCCTGTACGATGGTCATACAGACGGAAAGGCCGATGCCCATATTGCGCTTGCCATCAGCCTCGCCGGACTGACCGTGCGGGTGCGGATCGGACGTAAAAAGCCGCGGCAGCAGCTCGCGCGGGATGCCCTGGCCGTCATCTGCCACCTCGAACACCGCAAATCTTTCCTCCAGCCGCAGCGAGAGCTCCACGCGCGTGGTCGTGCCGCCGTGGCGCGCTGCATTTTCCATCAGATTGATGAGTACCTGCTGGATCAGAATCGCATCCATCGGAATCATCAAAAGCTCCTGCGGCGCGCAGACCGTGACCTGCAGCTGCGGATATACCTTCTGCAGCTTCATCGCCGCCGCGCTCAGCACCTCCTCGCCTGCCTCCAGCTCCTTGCGAAGGCGGGAGTCGCCGGATATGCGCGTCACGGACAGGAGGTTTTCCACCACGCCGATGAGCCAGTCGGCCTCGGCGCGCACGTTCGTCAGGAGCTCTGCGCGCGTCTGATCCGGAAGGCTGTCTCCGCTGTCAATGAGCGTTGTAATGCAGCCAGCGATGCTCGTGAGCGGCGTGCGGATGTCGTGCGACACGGCGCGCAGGAGATTGCTTCTCGCCTTCTCCTTCTCGGCCTCGGCGCGCAGCTGCTCCTGCCGCTTGATCTGCGTGGTAAGCGTGCTGACGCTGACAGACACGGCCAGCATCACAAGAAACGTCAGCGGATACCCGGAAATGGTAAAATCCAGCTCATAATAGGGATAGGTAAAAATATAATTGACACCCACCACGCCCAGCACCGAGGCGAGCAGGCCGAACAGATACCCATCCGTAAAGCGCGAGACCAGCACGACAGCCAGCTCAAAGATGAGCGCGACAAACACGTCGCTCTCGTCGATCATGCGCAGAAGGTGGCACAGCAGCATCGCACAGGCCAGAATACCGGCGCACACAAGGAAATCACGCCAGCAGAACGGGAAAACCTGCTGCAGGCGTTTTTTTACCGGCACACCCCGCCGGCCGGGTTCAAAATTGCGTTTCATCCGTTCCCTCCCAATATACAATACCACCGCGCAGGCACGCCTGTCTGTTAAGATACTGTTAAGAACGCTGCGCATACTGCCGATTCTATCACATCCGCCACGCATATTCTGCCAAACAAGCACAGCAGGGAAAAAGGGCTTGACAAGGCGCGTGTTCGTTCGTAGAATAAGAGTGATTTTGGAAGAAAGGCGGAGCGGACCATGAAACGTGCATACAGAAGCTCTATGATGATGCGCCGCGCCGTCTTTGGTACATTCTGAGATCACTTGGAATGGAATACCGAAGGCGGCTATGGGTGCTACCCTGGCCGCCTTATTTTGTTCAGGAGGACAACAATTATGGCAGAAACCAAGCTCGGAACCCGATGCGTACAGGCCGGTTACCACCCCGAAAACGGCGAACCGCGGCAGATCCCCATCATCCAGAGTACCACGTTCAAATACGCCACCAGCAGCGATATGGGAAAGCTGTTTGACCTTGAGGCCGACGGCTACTTCTACTCTCGCCTGCAGAACCCGACAAACGACCATGTCGCGGCCAAAATCGCCGCGCTGGAGGGCGGTACAGCCGCGATGCTCACCTCGTCCGGCCAGGCGGCAACGTTCTATGCCATCTTCAATATTGCCTCCTGCGGCGACCATGTGGTGAGCTCTGCCAGCATCTACGGCGGCAGCTACAACCTCTTCGCCGTGACCATGAAGCGCATGGGCATCGAATTTACCTTCGTCGATCCCAACTGCTCGGAAGAAGAGCTCAGCGCCGCCTTCCGTCCGAATACCAAGGCGGTCTTTGGCGAGACGATTGCAAATCCCGCGCTGACGGTACTGGATATCGAGAAGTTTGCCAGGGCCGCGCACGCGCATGGCGTGCCGCTTATCATCGACAACACGTTTGCCACACCCATCAACTGCCGCCCGTTTGAGTGGGGCGCAGACATTGTCACGCACTCGACCACCAAGTATATGGACGGCCATGGCGGCGCAGTAGGCGGGTGCATCGTGGACTCCGGCAAGTTCGACTGGACAAAGTACCCCGACAAGTTCCCCGGCCTGTGCACGCCCGACGAGAGTTACCACGGCGTGACGTACACCGAGCGCTTCGGCCTTGCAGGTGCGTACATCACCAAGGCCACCGCGCAGCTGATGCGCGACTTTGGCTCGGTGCAGTCGCCGCAGAGCGCATATTATCTCAACCTCGGCCTTGAGAGCCTGCACGTGCGCGTGAAGCGCCACTGCGAGAACGCGCAGAAGGTAGCGGAGTTTTTACAGCAGCATGAGAAAATCGCATGGGTGCAGTACTGCGGTCTGCCGGGCGACAAATACTACGAGCTTGGTCAGAAGTATCTGCCGAACGGCTCGTGCGGCGTCGTGAGCTTTGGCGTAAAGGGCGGACGCGCAGCCGCCGAGGCGTTTATGGGCCGGCTTAAAATCGCCGCCATCGAGACGCACGTGGCCGACGCGCGCACATGCTGCCTGCACCCGGCCAGTTCCACACACCGGCAGATGAATGCGCAGGAACTGCTTGCAGCCGGCGTGTCTGAAGATCTCGTGCGCTACTCGTGCGGACTGGAGGACGCGGACGATCTAGTCGCCGATATCGATCAGGCGCTCTCGGGAAAGGACTGAAACGAAATGCCCATCAAAATCCCCAACGGGCTTCCCGCCGCGCAGACGCTGGCAGAGGAAAACATCTTCGTCATGGCGGAAAACCGCGCCGCGACGCAGGACATCCGGCCTCTGCAGATTCTGGTGCTCAATCTGATGCCCACCAAGATTGCAACCGAGACGCAGCTGGCACGGCTTCTCGGCAACACGCCGCTGCAGGTGGAGCTGGAGCTGATCCACACCAGTACGCACGAGTCGAAGAATACGGCCAGGGAGCATCTTTTAAAATTCTACAAGACCTTTGACCAGATCAAAGACCGCTATTTTGACGGCATGGTCATCACCGGCGCGCCGGTGGAGCATCTGCCGTTTGAAGAGGTGGAATACTGGCCCGAGCTCTGCCAGATCATGCAGTGGAGCCGCACGCACGTGTATTCAACGTTCCACATCTGCTGGGGCGCGCAGGCCGGCCTCTACTACCACTATGGCATCGGCAAATATGAGCTGCCGGAAAAGCTCTTCGGCGTGTTCCCCCACCGTGTTGAGCGCCGTTCGTCGATGCTCATGCGCGGCTTTGACGAGGTATTCATGGTGCCGCATTCGCGCCACACCTCCATCCGCCGCGAGGACGTGGTGGCCTGCGGCAAGCTGAAGATCCTTGCTTCTAGCGAAAAGGCCGGGATCTACGCCATGGCTACAGAGGGCGGCAGACAGATTTTCATCACCGGCCACTCCGAGTATGACGCCGATACGCTGAAAAACGAGTATCTGCGCGACAAGAATCTGGGCCTTCCCATCCATGTGCCGGAGAATTACTTTCCCAACGACGACGATACGCAGCAGCCGCGGGTGACATGGCGCGCACATGCCAACCTTTTGTATCTCAACTGGCTGAACTATTTCGTCTATCAGGCCACGCCCTATGACATCCAGTCCATCTCGCCGCTCTGCGCGCCGGTCTTTCCGGAAGCGCCGCAATAATGTCTTCCCGGCTCCCGCGCCTTTGGCGCGGGAGCTTTTCTTTGCTGGTCTACCCCCTTTTGTGCGTGCATAGACTCTATCATACTGATATCGTATCAGCATACACAGCTTGGAGGTGCCCACATGAGAGATGATCTGGAGAACCGAGCCCAGGAGCTGGCTGTGTACATCATTGAAAACCGCACGACCATCCGCAGCGCGGCCAAACACTTCGGCATATCAAAATCAACCGTACACAAGGATCTGTCAGAACGCCTTGAGCGCTGCAACCGCGCGCTCTATGTGCAGGTCAAGCAGATTCTTGACACCAACAAAGCCGAACGGCACATCCGCGGTGGGATCGCAACGCGCAGAAAATACAAAGGCGACACGCCCTGACGGACGTTTGGAGCATACGCCCGCGGAACGCTCTGCGGGCGTTTTGCTGTACAGGTTGCACTAAAAAATTATTAGCTTCCCAAAAAATTTTTGAGAAAGTGGTTGATTCTTTCGACGCGAGGGTATATACTGAAAGCGTCGGATGCAGACACTTACATTCTTGAGGAGGCAAGTACTATGAACTATAATCGTACCTTTAACTTCTCCGCCGGTCCTGCCATGATGCCCGAACCCGTTCTGGAAGAGATCCGCGATGAAATGATGAACTACCGCGGCAGCGGTATGTGCGTGATGGAAATGTCCCACCGCTCCAAGGTCTTCCAGCAGATTATCGACGAGGCCGAGCAGGATCTGCGCGAGCTGATGGGCATCCCGGACAACTACAAGGTTTTGTTCATTCAGGGCGGCGCCACGCTGCAGTTCTCCATGATCCCGATGAACCTGATGAAAAACGGCAAGGCCGTGTACATCGAGACGGGCGCGTGGTCAAAAAAGGCCATCACCGAGGCCAAAAAGGTCGGCGAGGTTGTTGTCGCCGCCTCCAGTAAGGACAAGAATTATACCTATATCCCCGATTGCTCCGATCTTGAAATTCCCGAAGATACCGACTACGTCTATATCTGCGAGAATGAAACCATCCACGGTGTAACCTGGAACAAGCTGCCCAATACCAAGGGCCATGTGCTTGTCTCCGACCAGTCGTCCATGTTCCTCTCCAAGCCGTGCAATGTCTCCGACTACGGCATGATCTACGCTGGCGTTCAGAAAAATGTCGGCCCTGCCGGTATGGTGGTCGTCATCATCCGCGAAGATCTCATCCGCGACGATCTGACCCAGCTTCCCATCTACCTGCAGTACAAGACGCACGCCGACGCAGGCTCGATGTACAACACCCCGAACTGCTGGGCCATCTACTGCTGCGGCAAGGTGTTCAAATACCTCAAATCCATCGGTGGGCTCGAGGTCATGCACCAGAGAAACATTGACAAGGCCAAGGTCATGTATGACTTCCTTGACAGCTCCAGGATGTTTACCGGCACCGTCGAGCCGGAGTTCCGCAGCCTGATGAACATCCCGTTCGTTACCGAATCGAAAGAGCTGGATGCAGAAGTTGTCGCCGCGACCAAGGCCGCAGGCTACGACAACCTCAAGGGCCACAAGTCTGTCGGCGGTCTGCGCGCGTCGGTCTACAACGCAATGCCCAAGGAGGGCGTTGAGGCGCTGGTGGAGTTTTTGAAGAAGTTCGAGGCCGAGCATACGGCCTGACGGTTTATGTGGCGTGGCGGCTTCGTCATGCCACATTTCACGAGAATAATATGAAGGAGTGTATCACATGAGAATTCTCGTTACTGACGGGATGGACAAGTCCGCGATGCAGGCTCTGCGTGACGGTGGCCACGAGGTCGTTGAACAGTTCTATGAGCCGGATCAGCTGGGCGCAGCGCTCAAAGAATTTGACGCAGTTGTCGTTCGTTCGAAGACCAAGGTCCGCGCCAATCACATCGACGAAGCCAAGACCGGCAAGCTGAAGCTCATCATCCGCGGAGGCGTGGGGGTTGACAATATCGACGTCAAATACGCCGAGTCCTGCGGCATCACGGTCAAAAACACGCCGCGCGCATCGTCTGAGTCCGTGGCCGAGCTTGCCATGGCGCATATGTTCTCCTGCGCGCGCTACATTTCCATTGCGGGGCATTCGATGCGTGAGGACAGGTGGGAGAAAAAAGCTTACGGCAAGGGCATCGAGCTCTCGGGCAAGACGCTTGGCATCGTTGGCTTCGGCCGCATCGGCCAGAAACTGGGCGTGATGGCCAAGGCCATCGGCATGAACGTCGTCGCGTTCGACATCTTCCACATTCCCGGCATTGAGGAGCAGCTCGGCATTCCGTACGTTGAGATGGACGAGCTGTTGGCGCAGTCCGATTTCATCTCTGTACACGCGCCTGCGGTTGACGGCGGGGCGCTCATCAATGCCGAACGCATTGCAAAGATGAAAGACGGCGTTGTCATCATCAACACCTCGCGCGGCACGAACGTCGATGAGGACGCTCTGCTGGCCGCACTCGAATCCGGCAAGGTTCGGGCGGCTGGTCTTGACGTCTATGCTGAAGAACCTGCTAAAAATCACGCGCTCTACAGTCACCCGATGGTCTCCTGCACACCGCACATCGGCGCAGCCACTGTGGAGGCGCAGAAGCGTATCGGCACGGAGATTGTGGATATCATTCGTAATTTTAGTGCCTAATTTTATGAATTTAGCGTTCTTAAGGCATTGAATTTTGTGCATATTTGCGTTATGATAGGTATAAGGGGCCGGGTGCGGCCAAAAGTAACTTGGTATAATTTTTGAGGAGGATTTACCAAAATGAATGCTTATGTTGCAAGTGTCATCGAGAATGTGAAGAAAAAGCACGGCAACGAGCCTGAATTTGTTCAGACCGTGGAAGAGGTTCTCTCTTCGCTTTCTCCCGTCATCGACGCGCATCCCGAATATGTCAAGGCCGACCTGCTCAACCGCATGGTCGAGCCCGAAAGAATGTTTACGTTCCGCGTATGCTGGATGGATGACAAGGGCGAATATCATACCAACCGTGGCTGGCGCTGCCAGTTCAACGGCGCCATCGGCCCGTACAAGGGCGGTCTGCGCTTCCAGCCCAACGTCTACGAGGGCATCATCAAGTTCCTCGGCTTTGAGCAGACCTTCAAGAACGCGCTGACCGGTCTTCCCATCGGCGGCGGCAAGGGCGGTTCCGACTTCGATCCCGCCGGCAAGTCCGACGCTGAGATCATGCGTTTCTGCCAGAGCTTCATGACCGCGCTCTACCGCTACATCGGGCCGGATATCGACGTTCCCGCGGGCGACATGGGTGTGGGCGGTCGCGAGATCGGCTACCTCTTCGGCCAGTATCGCCGCCTCAAGGGCGTGTGGGAGAACGGCGTTCTCACCGGCAAGGGCTTTACATACGGCGGCAGCCTGACCCGTCCCGAGGCCACCGGCTACGGCGCAATGTACTATCTGCAGGAAGTCCTGAAGCATGAGGGCGAGACCATCGAGGGCAAGACCATCGCCATCTCCGGCTTCGGCAACGTGGCGTGGGGCATCTGCAAGAAGGCCAACCATCTGGGCGCGAAGGTCGTCACCCTGTCCGGCCCCGACGGCTATATCTACGATCCCGACGGTGTATCCTCGTCTGAAGAGAAAGTCAATTACATGCTCGAAATGCGCGCTTCCGGCCGCAACCGCGTGCAGGACTATGCCGATAAGTTTGGCTGCGAGTTCCATCCGGGCGAAAAGCCCTGGGGTGTCAAGGCCGACGTCATCATGCCGTCCGCAATGCAGAACGACGTCAAGATGGACTCCGCTGAGAAGATCGTTGCCAACGGCGTGAAGTACTACATCGAGGTCGCCAACATGCCCACCACCAACGACGCGCTGAACTATCTCATGAGCCAGAAGAACATGATCGTCGCTCCGTCCAAGGCTGTCAACGCCGGCGGCGTCGGTGTGTCTGCGCTGGAAATGAGCCAGAACTCCGAGCGTCTGGTCTGGACGGCTGAAGAGGTCGACGCGCAGCTGCATAAGATGATGGTCAACATCCACAAGGTCTCAGCCGAGGCGGCTGAGGAATACGGCCTTGGCTACAACCTGGTTGCCGGTGCGAACATCGCCGGTTTCAAGAAGGTCGCCACCGCCATGATGGAGCAGGGCATCTTCTAAGCAGCAAGGAACCTTCTGATCGATTCATTGTAAAAAATGGCTGCCCTCGGGCAGCCATTTTTCCTGTGCAAACGCATAGCAAAACGGACACATGCGTGCGCAAAACTTCATGCGCGGCGCCTTTGCCGGTTTTCACAGCTGTCTGCTGCGCATGCAGCCATAAAGCCTGTGGAAAACTTCATGTTTTGCTTTACCGGCAGATGTGTTATACTATACCCATCCAAAACCTGTCCCAATGCGGAGGTTATCCATGAAACGAATTCTGATGATCGGCACCGGCGGCACCATTGCCTCCAGCAAAGGAGAAGAGGGCCTTGCGCCGGCGCTCACTTCCGAACAGCTTCTGCGCTATGTGCCGGACGTGTCTTCATTCTGCGAGGTCGACTGCCTGCAGCTGTTCAGCCTCGACAGTACCAATCTCTGCCCGCACCACTGGCTTGGGCTTGCAAACCAGCTGCGCGAGAGCTACGACAGCTACGACGGCTTTGTCATCAGCCACGGCACCGACACCATGGCCTATACGGCGGCGGCGCTGTCGTATCTGGTGCAGGGCGCAAAAAAGCCCATTATCCTCACCGGCGCACAGAAGCCCATCAGCTTCGACTCGACCGACTCCAAGGTCAATCTCACCGACGCGTTCATCTGCGCCGCGTCTGACACACTGCACGGTGTGATGATCGTCTTTAACGGAAAAGTCATACAGGGTACGCGCGCGTGTAAAACGCGCTCCAAGAGCTACGAGGCGTTCTCCAGCATCAACTATCCGTTCCTTGCCGTGCTGCAGGACGGCAGTCTATTGCAGTATATCGAAAACAGCTACCTGCCCTCGCCCGTGTTTTACGACAGGCTCGACGAAAAGGTGGCGCTTTTAAAGCTCATCCCCGGCGCACAAGCAGAACTGGCCTCGCTCATGCTCGAGCGAAATGACGCGCTGATTCTTGAGTCGTTTGGCGTCGGCGGCATCCCCAGCTATGACGGCAGCGATTTTCTCGGCGTACTCGAGCGCGCGATGCACGCGGGCAAGACGATCGTGCTCACCACACAGGTGCAGAACGAGGGCAGCAATGTGGGCGTGTATCAGGTCGGCTACAAGATCAGAAGCTGCCCACAGATCCTGGAGGCCTTTGACATGACGACCGAGGCCATCGTAGGCAAGCTCATGTGGATTCTCGGCCAGACCAACGAACCGCAGCAGATCCACCGGCTGTTCTACACGCCCATTGCCAACGACATTCTGAATTACCGGAACCGCGGAGAATAAGGTTATGTCAACTGCAATTGTTTCATTCAGCGGACGCGCAGCGGGTAGCTGCGCAGGCATCGCCCGATATGTGCAGCGCCTGACCGGCGGGGAGCTGTTTCTCTTCTCGCAGTTTAGCGTCCATCCCTGCGGCAGATGCGGCTATGAATGTTTCTCCCCGGATGCATCATGCCCATATCTTTCAGACGGGCTGTACGCACTTTACGACGCCATCGCAAACAGCGCCATGGCGTACTTCATCCTGCCCAACTACTGCGACTATCCGTGCGCAAACTTTTTCATTTTCAACGAGCGCAGCCAGTGCTACTTTCAGCGCCAGCCAAAGCTGGTTGCACAGTATGCGCGCGTAAAGAAAAGGGCAATCGTCGTCAGCAATACGGAGCAAGCATCCTTCCGCGCGGCGCTCTCTCAGCAGTCGGACAGTACGGTGGATATGCTCTTTCTGCGCGCGAAAGACTTCGGCCGCATCAGCCTGCGCGGCGATTTGATGGAGGAACAGTCGGTGCGTGAGCGCGTCGCCTCCTTTGTCACAGGCAATACATAATGTGCTGTAAACCGGCGGGAGATCCTATGGATTTCCCGCCGGTTTCGTTTTTCCAGCGAACGGCGCGCCGATGAGCATGATGACGGCGAACACGATAAGATACCACACATTTGCCATGCCGTGGCTGACGATACAGGCAAAGACCATAAACACAGCGCTCGCAAGCGCCAGCGCGGGCAGCAAGTACCGGCGCGCAAACGGTTCTCCCCTGCCCTTCTTCATCCAGCAAAGGAAAACAGGGATGTAGAACAGGTAGAGCGTGATGACCGGAAGTTCGGATGAGTCGAACGCAAACGGCCCCGTCCAGAGCTGCATGACATTTGCAAGATAGAAATACACCGCCCAGCAGGCGCTTATCAGCAGGCCGAAGACGGCGGAGTTGACCGGCATATTGCTTTTTGCGTCGATCCCTGCAAAGAACGCCGGTGCCGGGCCTTCACCGCGCGCAGCCAGTGCATACATCCCACGCGCACAGCCCAGCATCAGTCCGTTCAGCGTGCCAAGACACGAGACTGCGATGAGCAGCGTCAGAAGATTGCCCACTGCGCCGCCGAACAGGTTGACATAAGCCTGCATTGTTCCGCGTTCCATCAGCGTCTGCACGTCAGCGCCGCCCGCCACGCCGAGGCTGTACGCGATATATACCGCGATGACCAAAAGTGCGCCGGTCACAAGCGCTCTGGGCAGATTGCGTCCGGGGTCTTTGAGCTCGGCGCTGATGGATGTGGCGACGATCCAGCCCTCATAGGCAAACGCCGCCGAACAGACTGCGCCCAGAAACGAGCCCTTCGTCTGCGCAGGCGCAGCGGGTATTGCGGCAGAAAAGTTCTGCGCGAGCTGACGCTCGGAGCCAAACAAACCAACGGCGATGCCCACGACGGCCATAAGCGCAAGCGGAATGAGCTTGATGACGGTCACGGAGGTGACCAGCTTTCCCGCCAGCCTTGGCGCGAGCGCGTTCACGGCGAAAGCCGCACACAGATATAAGGCCATCAGCGCCGCGCCAGCGCCTTTTTCCGCCGGGATACGCGCTGCGAGCGCCGGACAGCAGGCCGCAACAAATTCCAGCGTATACCGCGCTGAAAGCCATGCCAGCACCGACGTCAGGCACGGATAATAGACCGTGGCCAGAAACCAGCCCACAGAATAGGCGTACCGCCTGCCAACCGCCGCCCCGGCAAAGTCCACCACCCCGCCAGCCGCCGCATATTTCTGCGCCATTACGGCAAACGCAAGAATGCACGAAAGCATGATCGCACCGCCCGTCACCCAAGCGGCGATGCCGAGCTTGAGGTTGCCTCCCGTTTTCTGCAGGATGGTCTGCGCCTTATAGAACACGCCCGCGCCGATGACGACGCCTGCGACCATGCAGACGGCCGTAAACAGGCCGTATTTTTGTTCCAGCTGCGGCTTCTGCATTCCATACCTCCAAAAAATCGTAAGGACGCAGTCAACTGACTGCGTCCTTAGTTTATGACGGTTTTTCGCAGAAATACGCGCCGTTACTGCTCTTTCATCAGCTTGCGGCGGGCAAGATTGATCGTGCCCTCCTGCATGGAGTTGATCCACTGCAGGCTTTTGCCGCAGCCGTAGGCCACGCAGGAATCCGCGTCATCAGCAATGGTACAGGCAATCTCGGTGCGCTCAGTGATGAGCTGGTCAAACCCATAGAGCTGGCACGCGCCGCCGGTGAGGACGATTCCATTTTTTGCAATATCGGCCACAAGCTCGGGCGACGAGTGCTCAAGCACCGACAAGACCTCGTCCACGATCTGCCGCGCCGGGCGCTTGAACGCCTCCATGAGCTCGGTGGATGTGACGCTCTGCTCCTTGGGCAGGCCGGTTTTGAGGTCGCGGCCTTTGACATTCATCACGAATTCCTCCGGACGCGGGTATACACAGCCAATTGTGATCTTCACTTCCTCGGCTGTGTTGAGGCCCACCAGCATGGCATAGCGCCTGCGCATGAAGCTGACAACCGCCTCGTCAAACGTGTCGCCTGCAATTTTGATGGAAGACGAGGTGGCGATTCCGTTCAGGCTCAGCACGGCGATATCCGTCGTGCCGCCGCCGATGTCCACGATCATATGGCCGGACGGGCCCGAGATATCCAGCTTTGCGCCAAGCGCTGCGGCAAACGGCTCTTCAATGAGGTACACGCGGCGGGCGCCTGCTTCCATTGTGGCCTGAATGACGGCGCGCTCTTCAACTTCGGTCACGCCGCTGGGCACGGAGACGATGACACGCGGCTTGATGAGGGCAAAGCGCGTGATCTTTTTCAAGAATTCTTCCAGCATTTTCTCGGTCATCTCATAGTCCGAGATCACGCCGTCGCGCAGCGGACGGACGGCGACGATGTTGCCCGGCGTGCGGCCCAGCATACTGCGCGCAGCCGAACCGACCTGCAGCACCTTGCCGGTATTTTTATCCACGGCAACGACCGACGGCTCGCGCAGAACCACGCCCCTGCCCTCTTCGTAAACAAGGATGTTGGCCGTGCCGAGGTCAATGCCGATATCTCTCGTGAGTTTCATGCTGATTTTCCCTTTCCAACTATTCTAAGCCACACCGGGTGGCCAGCGCAGCGCACACAACGCTCTTCGCGCCTGCAGTGAGAAGTACGCGGCAGCACTCTGAAAGTGTCGCACCGGTGGTGACGATATCATCGATAAGCAGCACGCGCTTTCCTGCAAACGTTCCCGGCTCAACCGGCGCATAGACGCCGGAGACGTTCGCCACTCTGGCAGAATACTCGTGAAGCGTCGACTGCGCAGACGTGTCCGTCCGTTTTTCAAGCGTCGTGAGGGCCTGCATGCCAAGCTCCTGCGCGACAGCGCGGCATAAAAGCTCCGACTGGTCATACCCGCGCTCTTTTCTGCGTTTGCGGCTGACCGGCGCGTAGGTAATAAGGTCAAACTGCCCGGCGAGCTTATCGCGGATGGTCACGGCCATCCATTTTCCGTAGCGCCCGGCATACTGCCGGAGGCCGGAAAACTTGAAGCGCAGAAACGAATCCCGAAATGTGGCATCATAGTAGAACGTCACAACGCAGCGCTCGCAGAAACGCACCTTTGGGTCTGCGCCGTCGTATTCCGGCAGCGTATCGTCGCAAGCGGAACAGATCTCCCTCTCACCGTAGTCAAGCAGCCTGTGGCAGATCATGCAGCGCGGCGGGTAGATGAGATCGAGCAGCCAGTCAAGTACCCCGTTCTCCATCTCAGAGCGCTCCCTGCGCAAGCCGCAGCTTCAGCGCACTGTAACGCCGCTGCTGGCGGTCATTTTGCGTCATGGCGGCGATGACCTCTTCTCTGCCTACAATGATAAAGAGCTCGCGCGCACGCGTGATGGCCGTATATAAAACGCTTCGCGTGAGCAGCAGCGAAGAGCCGGAAAACGCAGATAAAATCACCGCGCGGTATTCACTGCCCTGACTCTTGTGCACAGTCATGGCGTAGGCCAGCTCCAGCTCACGCAGCATGTCAAAGCCGTACTGCGCGATTCTGTCATCAAACTGAATGGTAAGCTGTTCTTCGGCAAAATCAACCGAGAGGATTTTACCGATATCGCCGTTGAAAATACCCGTGCCGGAGCCGAGTCCGTCGGCCTTTTTCCATAGTATATCATAGTTGTTGCGAATTTGCATTACCCGATCGCCTTCGCGGAAAGAAAAATCTCCGAAGCGCTTTTCCCGCTTCCCCTCGGCAGGTGGGTTGAGCGCGGCCTGCAGCGCAAGATTCAGGGCCTTTGTGCCCGTGGGCTGCTTGCGGCTGGGCGAGAGCACCTGAATCTCCGACACCGGAATGCCCATGTTCTCCGGCAGTCTTCTGCGGCAGAGCTCCTGAATGGTCTGCACCACGCTCTCGGGCGTCTGCCGGCGCATAAAGAAAAAGTCGCGGTTTTTGACCGTCAGCACCGGCAGCTGCCCGGCGTTTACTGCGTGGGCGTTCATAACGATAAGGCTTTCCTGCGCCTGACGGAAGATCTGCGTGAGCCGGACGGTCTGCGCCACGCCGCTGCGGATGAGGTCAGAAAAGAGATTGCCCGCACCAACCGACGGCAGCTGATCCGGGTCGCCGACAAGAATCAGCCGGCAGCCGGGCTTGAGCGCACGAAGCAGCGACGCCATGAGCTGCAGATCAATCATCGACGCCTCGTCGACAATCATCGCCTCGGCCTTGAGCGGCTCGTCCTCATCGTGGAAAAAGGCCATTGCGCCCGTCTCGAGATCAAACTGCGCCTCAAGGAGCCTGTGGATGGTGCTGGCCTCCCGCCCCGTCACCTCGCTCAGGCGCTTGGCAGCGCGCCCGGTCGGCGCTGCAAGCTGCGTCTTGAGCTTCATTGCGTCAAAGAGGTCGAGGATGCCCGTCATGACCGTCGTTTTGCCCGTTCCGGGGCCGCCCGTGACGATCAGAAGCCGGTTCGAAGCAGCCGCGCAAATCGCGTTCAGCTGCAATTCGGCATAGGTGATGATGTGCGCGCGGGAAATATTGTCCAGAATCGCAGCAAGATTTGCGGGCGGGCTTGTTCGCTCGTCCGCCATCTGCAAAATGCGCTGCGTGACATAGACCTCCGCCTCGTACAGCTCAGGCAGATAGCAGGCTGAAAGCCCCGCGACCGTATCACAGATCAGCCTTCCCTGCTCCTGCAATCGTCCGAGGCCGGCTTCGATGGTCTCACTGTCCAGATTCAAGAGCGCCGCCGTAGCCGCGCAGAGCTTCGGCATGGGAATAAATGTATGACCGTTGGTAAGATTGTATGACAGCTCGAACAAAATGCCCGCCTCCACGCGGCGCTCGTCGTCAGCCTCCAGATCGAGCTCCAGCGCGAACGCGTCGACTGCGGAAAAATCCGCGCCGAAATACGCGTCGGCAAGCAGATATGGATCATCGCGCAGCGCGTCAACAGCGAGTTCGCCATAGACGCGGTAGAGCCGCACGGCAAGCTCAGCCGGCAGATGGTGCAGCGTCAAAAATTCGATCAGCCGCCGGATACCTGCCTGACGGCGGAAGCTCTCACTGATCTCCTGCGCCTTTCGCAGCGAAATGCCGGAAATCTGTGTCAGCTTTTCCGGCTCGCTTTCGATGACGTCGAGACTCGACGCGCCAAACAGTGCAACGATCTTCTCCGCTGTTTTCGCGCCGATGCCCTTGACAGCACGCGACGACAGATACGCCAGAATCTCGCTCCGTGTTTCGGGCATGAGCCGTTCGAGAAACTCCGCTTCAAACTGCCGTCCGTAGCTGGCATGGCTGCTCCAGTGGCCCATGATGACCAACCGCTCGCCCACAAGCGTCATGGGAATGGTACCCACGACGGTGATGAGCTCTCCGCTTTCCTCACAGAGCCGGAGCACCGTATAACCGTTTTCGGGATTTTGAAATACGATGCTCTGCACTGTTCCGCGCAGCATCTGCCCGTCTTGTCTGTCCATTTATGACTCCAATTTCAATAGTTTTGCCAGTTCCTCAGGGCCGCACAGCTGCACACATGAAGAACCGTCGCACACGCGACCGGCGATCGTATGCAGCGCATCGTCACCAGTGCAGTCGACCACCAGAAGCGTCCCTGCCAGAAAATTTGATTCACACAACCATTCAAACGCGCGCACTGTCTGCTCAAGCGCCTGATCGCCGTCACGCAGCACATACACGCTCACAAGCGAACGGTCGACCGGCAGCAGCATATTCCCCACCGCACACCAGACAATGAGCAGCAGCCCGGCCGCCGAAAGCGCACACAGGATTACCTGCAATACCATACCCGCACCTCCTGCACCATCCTATGCGGCGGCCGCGCACGGGGTCCGTATGCTTTTTCTATATCCTACAACATTTCTGCGACATTTTCCACTGTAAAATCACGCGTTTTCCGCACAGGCAGTAAAAAAGAGGACGCCGAAGCGTCCTCTTTTTGGCTGTTACAATGAAGGATTAGTCTTCGTTGATCTCGATGACAACGCCGGAACCAACGGTACGGCCGCCTTCACGGATAGCGAAACGCAGACCCTTTTCGATAGCGATCGGGGTGATCAGCTCAACCTTCATGTCAACGTTATCGCCGGGCATGCACATCTCAACGCCTTCGGGCAGGGTGATGATGCCGGTAACGTCGGTGGTACGGAAGTAGAACTGCGGACGATAGTTGTTGAAGAACGGGGTGTGACGGCCGCCTTCTTCCTTGGACAGGACGTAGACCTGACCGGTGAACTTGGTGTGCGGATGGATGGAACCGGGCTTTGCCAGAACCTGACCTCTTTCGATGGACTTCTTGTCAACGCCGCGGAGCAGAGCGCCGATGTTATCGCCGGCTTCAGCGTAGTCCATCAGCTTGTGGAACATCTCGATATCGGTAACGACGGTGCTCTTCTTCTCGTCGGACAGGCCAACAATCTCGACCGGCTCGTTCTTCTTGATGACGCCACGCTCGACACGACCGGTAGCAACGGTGCCGCGGCCGGAGATGGTGAAGACGTCCTCAACGGGCATCAGGAAGGGCATATCGGCCTTACGGTCGGGAGTGGGGATCCAGGTATCAACAGCGTCCATGAGCTCCTTGATGCAGGCATACTCGGGGGCGTTGGGATCGGTGGAATCGGAAGCCAGGGCGTTCAGAGCGGAGCCACGGATGATGGGGGTGTCGTCGCCGGGGAAGCCGTAGAAGTCGAGGGTCTCGCGGACTTCCATCTCAACGAGCTCGAGCAGCTCTTCATCGTCAACCTGATCGCACTTGTTCAGGAAAACGAGAACGGAAGGAACGTTAACCTGACGGGCAAGCAGCAGGTGCTCCTTGGTCTGCGCCATGGGGCCGTCGGAAGCAGCGATAACCAGGATCGCGCCGTCCATCTGCGCAGCACCGGTGATCATGTTCTTGATATAGTCGGCGTGGCCCGGGCAGTCAACGTGAGCATAGTGACGCTTCGCGGTCTGATACTCAACGTGTGCGGTGTTGATGGTGATACCACGTTCTCTCTCTTCCGGAGCCTTATCGATGGAAGAGTAGTCGGTGTACTCGGCATTGCCCTGCAGAGCCAGCCACTTGGTGATAGCAGCGGTCAGCGTGGTCTTGCCATGGTCGATATGACCGATGGTGCCGATGTTTACATGGGGCTTATCCTTAATGAATTTTTGCTTAGCCATTGAAAAGTCCTCCTTATTATTAGCGATCTTTTTTAAACGAAACTCACAGCCTCTTCATCATACACGAGAATTCTCATTTTGACAAGAGGAATTTAATAACCTTTGCGCTTGGACAAAACGGCATCCGTCAAAGCCTTGTTGAGCTCGATATAATGACTCGGCTCCATCGTGAACTGGCCGCGGCCCTGCGTTCTCGAACGGAGGTTGGTCATATAGCCGAACATCTCGGACAGCGGAACAAAGCAGTCGATCTGCTGTGCGCCACCGCGCTGCGACAGGCCCTGAATGTTGCCGCGGCGAGAGGTGATATCGCCGATAACGTCGCCCATATACTCATCCGGTACGATGACGCAGACCTTCATGATGGGCTCGAGCACCACGGGCTGCGCCTTGGCGCAGGCTTCTTTGAACGCCATGGAACCGGCGATCTTGAATGCCATTTCAGACGAGTCGACCTCGTGATACGAACCGTCGTACAGCGTGACCTTGACGTCTACAACCGGGAAGCCGGCGAGCACGCCAGCCTCCATCGCACCGCGGATACCCTGCTCGACCGCAGGAATATACTCTTTTGGAATGGAGCCGCCGACGGTGGCGTTGATGAACTCAAAGCCCTTGCCGCTCTCATTCGGCTCAACGGTGATCTTGACGTGTCCGTACTGGCCCTTACCGCCGGACTGACGCGCATACTTGGTCTCCTGATTGACCTTCTTCTTGATGGTCTCTTTGTAGGCGACCTGCGGCGCGCCGACGTTTGCCTCGACCTTGAACTCCCGCAGCAGACGGTCGACGATGATCTCCAGATGGAGCTCGCCCATGCCGGCGATGATGGTCTGGCCCGTCTCCTCATCGGTGTAGGTCTTGAACGTGGGGTCTTCCTCGGCGAGCTTCGCCAGAGCAAGTCCCATCTTCTCCTGACCCGCCTTTGTCTTTGGCTCGATGGCCACACGAATGACAGGCTCTGGGAATTCCATGGACTCGAGAACGATGGGATGATCGGCATCGCACAGCGTGTCGCCCGTCGTGGTGTTCTTCAGGCCGACTGCTGCGGCGATATCGCCGGAGTAGACGCACTGCAGATCCTCACGGTGATTGGCGTGCATCTGAAGGATGCGGCCCATACGTTCGCGAGTGTTCTTATTGGAGTTGATGACGGTCTTGCCGGACTCCAGCATACCGGAGTATACACGGAAGAACGCCAGTTTACCGACATACGGGTCGGTCGCGATCTTGAACGCCAGCGCAGCAAACGGCGCGTTGTCATCCGCCTGACGGGTCTCTTCCTCGTCCGTCTTGGGATTGACGCCGGTGATCGCTTTTTTGTCCAAAGGTGACGGCATATACTCGACAATCGCGTCAAGCAGCTCCTGAACGCCCTTGTTCTTGTAGGACGAGCCGCATACGACAGGCACGACCTTGTTTGAGATCGTCGCCTTGCGCAGCGCCGTCTTAATCATCTTTTCGGGGATGTCCTCCCCTTCGAGATAGAGCATCATGACTTCTTCGTCCTGGTCGGAAATCTGCTCAAGCATGTGGTCGCGGTACTGCGCGGCCAGATCGGCCAGATCCGCGGGAATCTCTTCCTCGCGCATATCCTTGCCCAGATCGTCATAGAAGACAAACGCCTTCATCTTGATCAAATCAATGACACCCCGGAAGTTTTCTTCCGAGCCGATCGGCAGCTGGACGGGAACTGCGTTACACTTGAGGCGTTCGTCCATCATCTTCAGGACATTGAAGAAATCGGCACCCATCATGTCCATCTTGTTGACATAGACAAGACGCGGGACATGATACTTGTCAGCCTGTCTCCATACAGTCTCGGTCTGCGGCTCAACGCCGCCTTTGGCGCAGAGCACCGTCACCGAACCGTCGAGCACGCGCAGCGAGCGCTCAACCTCAACGGTGAAGTCGACGTGACCCGGCGTGTCGATGATATTGATACGAGTTCCCTTCCAGAAACAGGTGGTAGCAGCGGACGTGATCGTAATACCACGCTCCTGCTCCTGCGCCATCCAGTCCATCGTAGCAGTACCCTCATGGGTCTCACCAAGCCTGTAGTTGACACCGGTGTAGAACAAGATACGCTCGGTTGTCGTGGTCTTGCCTGCATCGATGTGAGCCATGATGCCAATATTTCTCGTATTCTCAAGTGAATATTGTCTTGGCATGCTGGTCTCCTTTTGCTCTTACCAACGGAAGTGCGAGAAAGCCTTGTTGGCTTCTGCCATCTTGTGGGTATCTTCGCGCTTCTTCACGGCAGCGCCGGTGTTGTTGCAGGCGTCCATAATCTCGCCTGCCAGGCGCTCCTTCATGGTTTTTTCACTTCTGGCGCGGCTGTAGTTCGTCAGCCAGCGCAGGCCAAGGGTCTGGCGTCTTTCAGGTCTGACCTCGATCGGAACCTGATAGTTAGCGCCGCCCACGCGGCGGGTCTTGACTTCCACTGCGGGCATGATGTTCTCCATCGCCTGCTGGAAAGCCTCAAGACCAGATTTGCCGGTCTTCTCTTCGACGATCTGGAACGCGCCGTAGACAACCTTCTGCGCGACGCCCTTCTTGCCGTCAAGCATGATGCTGTTGACGAGCTTGGTCACCAGAATCGAACCGTAGATCGGATCCGGGAGAATTTCTCTCTTGGGGACATTACCTCTTCTGGGCACTGTGCTTCCCTCCTTCATAAAAAAATGATTTCATAGGTACTTCGAAAGGGTTTTCCCTTCCGTGGGTGCCTGCCAAGAGGTTCTTATATCTATAAAAAACTCTCGGCAAGGCGTTGCCTTGCACAAGGCAGAATTGCAATGATGCTTTGAAGAATTACTTCTTCTTGCCGGCCTTCGGACGCTTTGCGCCGTACTTCGAGCGAGCCTGCATACGACCCTGAACACCCTGGGTATCGAGCGTACCGCGAATGATGTGGTAACGAACGCCAGGCAGGTCCTTGACACGGCCGCCGCGGATCAGAACGACGGAGTGCTCCTGCAGGTTGTGGCCAACACCGGGGATATAAGCGGAAACTTCGAAACCGTTCGTCAGACGCACACGGGCGATCTTACGAAGCGCGGAGTTCGGCTTCTTCGGGGTGGTGGTACGCACTGCGGTGCAGACACCTCTCTTCTGCGGAGAAGACAGGTCGGTGGGGCGATTCTTCAGCGTGTTGACGCCCTTCTGCAGAGCCGGAGCGGTGGACTTGTAGGTCGTCTGCTCTCTTCCCTTGCGAACCAGCTGATTAAAAGTAGGCATATGGTTCCTCCTTCCTCAAGTTTTTGCTGTATAACAGCTTTTATATTATCCCGAAATACCATAAGATATTCCGTTGGGACCAAAAAATGGGGCGCTACCGCACAAGCGCGGCCGCTGCTGCGCAAACGGAGATCTGGCACGCCCGGCCAAGCTCAAGCATCGTGGGCACATGCTCGACCGGCACGCCCTCTTCGGCGCAGCGCGTCTCGATGGGCCCGGTGAGCGCCGGGTCGGCGTCGTCAGCAAGAAAGACCGCCAGCGCGCGATGCTCGTTTAACGCCCGGCGCAGCTGCTTCATGCCTACGACCTTCTTTTCCGTTTTGAGTTTCTCCAGCATATTCTGATACCTCCGGGCCGCTTTTTCGCGCAGACCCGCACAATCATGAATTATAGCAGAATAAACGAAATTCGTCAACAGAAATTGTCGTTCAAATTTCGAATTTTTTTCAAAAAGCACTGATTTTTCAGGTCTTTTTCCGTTTCGGCATTTTGAACAAATCCTTCCATCGCGGCAGGCGCCGCTGCAATCAGCTTCACTTGACTTTCTGTATACCCCGTGCTACCATATATTTAACCATTTGGTTAAATATATAGACGGAGGAATCCCATGCCGCTGCAGCAGACGCTCCGCGCGCTTTCAGACCCCACGCGCCGCGAGATCGTAACCATCCTCAAATCCGGGCCGCAGACAGCGGGCCAGCTCTCGTCGCGCTTCACCATTTCCGCAGCTGCCGTGTCAAAGCATCTGTCCGTCCTGAAGGATGCCGGTCTTGTCCGCATCCGCCGCGAAGGAACCTGCATCATCTATGAGCTGAACGCCAGCGTGCTCGAGGAGCTGCTCACCTGGCTGCTGGAACTGAAAGGAGATACGCCATGAAATCAACAAAACCGCTCTATCGCTTGACGTTTGCGCTCATTCTTCTTGGCTTTGTCATCACAGCAATCCTGCTCGCGTTCATGCCTGCACGCGTGCCGATGCATTACAATGCCACAGGCGAGGCCGACCGCATCGGCAGCAAATATGAAAACCTGCTCTTCCCCTGCTCCACGGCGCTCTACGGCGCGCTGTTTCTGGTGCTTGCGCGGTATATGGGCAAAAAGAACGCCGGCTCTGAACGGCCGCTGCTCATCTGTACCATTGTGATGTGCTCCTGGTTCGACGTGCTGTTCACCGTTCTGATGCTCAAATCGATCCGCCTTTCTGCAGGTCAGGCAGCAGAAGTTGACATAACAAAGTTCACAGCCATTGCACTGGGTCTGATTCTCGTCGTCACGGGGAACATCATGCCCAAGGCCACGCGCAACGCCGTGTTCGGCCTGCGCACAACATGGAGCAGCAAAAATGACGTCGTCTGGCAGCGCTGCCAGCGCTTCGGCGGCTACACCGGCATTGCAGCCGGGCTTTTGCTCGTTGTTCTGTCGTGCTTTCTGGGCGGCATGGCGATTTCTGCAGCCATGATCGCCGTGCTTCTGCTCTGGACGGTAGTCTGCATTGCCGGGTCAAAAATGATCTATCTGAAATGGGAGCGCGGTCAGAATATCGCGCAGTAATTGCAAAAAAGATAAGCAAAAAACTCCCCTGCGGCGCGCCGCAGGGGAGTTCTTTTCTCAGAGCTTCTCTTCGTCGATCATTTCCTGCGTGACTTCCGATGCGGGCGTAACGCCCTCCTCGTAGTCGCGGTAGGCCATGAGGCCGGAGCCTGCCGGAATGAGCTTACCAATGATGACGTTCTCCTTCAGGCCCACCAGATGGTCGACCTTGCCCTTGATTGCGGCGTCGGTCAAAACCTTCGTGGTCTCCTGGAAGGACGCGGCGGACAGCCACGACTCGGTGGCAAGAGACGCCTTCGTGATACCCATGAGGAGCAGGCTGTTTGTAGCAAGACGCAGCTCGGTCTCGCCCGCGTCGATGCGTGCCTGGATGGCGGCATTGGCGTCTTCAAACTCATAGACGTCAATGACCGTACCACTGAGAAGATCGGTATCGCCCGGGTCTTCCACGCGGATCTTGCGCATCATCTGACGGATAATGACCTCGATGTGCTTTTCGTTGATGTCAACACCCTGCTGGCGGTACACAGCCAGAACGCCCTGCGTCAGGTAGTCCTGCACAGCCTCCACGCCGGAGATGCGCAGCACGTCGTGCGGGTTCAGCGCGCCGTCGGTGATGGGCTCGCCCTTGCGCACACGCTTGCCGTGTTCGACCTTCAGGCCCACGGAATACGGCACCTGGTACTGCTTGACCTCGCCGTCGTCGGCAGTGACGGTGATGTTGCGCAGTGCCGTCTTGTGCGAATCGTCGACGTCGACCACGCCGTCGATCTCGGCGATCTGCGCCATCTTCTTGGGCTTGCGTGCCTCGAACAGCTCTTCGACTCGGGGAAGGCCCTGCGTGATATCGTCACCGGCAACGCCGCCGGTGTGGAAGGTACGCATGGTCAGCTGCGTGCCGGGCTCGCCGATGGACTGTGCGGCGATGATGCCAACAGCCTCGCCGAGGTTCACCAGCTCGCTGGTGGCCAGATTCATGCCATAGCACTTCGCGCACACGCCGCTGCGGGCCTTACAGCCAAGCACCGAACGGACATAGATCTTATCCAGACCGTGCGCGGCAAATTTGGCCGCGTCTTCCTCGCGCAGCATCTCGTCCTTGGAGTGCAGCAACTCGCCGGTGGCCGGGTCGGTCACGTCATAGACCGGGTAGCGGCCGCGAATGCGGTTGGCAAAGGAGTCGATCAGCTGGCCCTTTTCATAGTAATCGCCCTTCCAGCTGCCCTGCGTGGAGCCGCAGTCGAACTCGCGGATGATGACGTCCTGACAGACGTCGACCATGCGGCGGGTCAGATAACCGGAGTCGGCAGTACGAAGCGCGGTATCGGTCAGGCCCTTGCGCGCGCCTCGGGAGGAGATGAAATATTCCAGAGCCGACAGGCCTTCACGGAAGTTGGCCTTGATCGGGATTTCGATGGTGCGGCCGTTGGTATCGGCCATCAGGCCGCGCATACCGGCCAGCTGGCGGATCTGGTTCATGCTGCCGCGGGCGCCGGAGTCGGCCATCATGAAGATCGGGTTGAACCGCTTCAGGTTGCCCTGCAGTGCGTCAGTGACATCCTTGATGGACTTCTCCCACTGCTGCACGGTCAGGCGGTAGCGTTCGTCGTTGGTGATAAAGCCGCGCTTGTACTGGCGGTCGATCTTGACGACCTCCTTCTCAGTCTGGCGGATCAGCTCGTACTTCTTCTCCGGGATCTCCATATCCGCAATGGAAACGGTAATGGAGGCCTTGGTGGAGTACTTGTAGCCGAGCGCCTTGACCTTGTCGAGCATCTCGGTCGAAAGCGTGAAGCCGTTGATGCGGATACACTTGTCAATAATCTTGCCGAGCTGCTTCTTGCCGACGACGAAGTCGATCTCCAGCGGGAACATGTCATCCGCCGTCTCACGCTTCTTGAAGCCCAGATTCTGCGGAATGGCGTCGTTGATAATCAGGCGGCCCACGGTCGCATCAATGATGCGGTGTTCCCTTCTGCCATCGATCTCAAGCTCTTTCCAGACCTTGATGGGGTCGTGCATATCAACAAGCCCCTCGGAATAGGCCATCATGGCCTCGTCGGCGCTGTGGTAGGTCTTGAAGACCTCGCGCGGCTTGACGGAACCAGCCTCAAGCGCTGCCTTGGCGAAATCGCCCACGGTGCGCACATAGATGTGGTTCTCTTCCTTGATGTCGGCGTCCTTGTCCCAGACGTTCCAGATATAGATGACCTCGTCGGGCGCGACCTCACCCGCTTCATACGCGCGCACGGCCTCGGTGAGCGTCTGGAAGCTGCCGGGGATGGTCTCGGGGCGGTCGGTCTCATTCTGCAGCAGTGCGCCGCGCGTTCTGAGATAGAACTGGTAGCCCTCGGATTCGGGATCGTCCCAGATATTCTTGACCCAGATGGGCTTTTCAGGTGCGAGCTTGCCGCACTCGAGCAGCGGAAAGATCTCATGCAGGGTGTCGAACGCGTCAACGTCGTAGCGCTGATAGGTCAGATAGTAGGTGCCGAGGATCATATCCTGCGTCGGCACAGTGACGGGTTTGCCGTCCTGCGGACGCAGCAGGTTGTTCGCCGAGAGCATCAGCATTCTGGCCTCGGCCTGCGCCTCAGCAGACAGCGGCACGTGGATGGCCATCTGGTCGCCGTCGAAGTCGGCGTTGAACGCGGTGCAGCACAGTGGATGCAGCTTCAGCGCGCGGCCCTCGACCAGCACCGGCTCAAACGCCTGGATGCCCAGACGGTGCAGCGTCGGCGCGCGGTTGAGCATGACCGGGCGGTCCTTGATGATCTCCTCCAGCGCGTCCCAGACCTCGTCCTTGCCCTTGTCGATCATCTTCTTGGCCGACTTGATGTTGTTGGCCAGACCGTCTTCAACAAGCTTTTTCATCACGAACGGGCGGAAGAGCTCGATGGCCATTTCCTTCGGCACGCCGCACTGGTAGAGCTTGAGCTCCGGGCCGACGACGATAACCGAACGGCCGGAGTAGTCGACACGCTTGCCGAGCAGGTTCTGACGGAAACGGCCCTGCTTGCCTTTGAGCATGTCGGACAGGGACTTGAGTGCACGGTTGTTCGCACCCGTGACAGCGCGGCCGCGGCGGCCGTTGTCGATGAGCGCATCGACCGCTTCCTGCAGCATGCGCTTCTCATTGCGGATGATGATATCCGGCGCAGAGAGCTGGATAAGCCGTTTGAGACGGTTGTTGCGGTTAATGACACGGCGGTAAAGATCGTTCAGGTCGGACGTGGCAAACCGGCCGCCGTCGAGCTGCACCATCGGGCGAAGCTCGGGCGGAATGACAGGCAGCACGTCCATAATCATCCACTGCGGATTGTTGCCGGAGACGCGGAATGCCTCAACGGCCTCGAGCCGCTTGATGATGCGCAGCTTCTTCTGGCCGGAAGCGTCCTTCAGCTCGGCGCGCAGCTGCTCCGACAGCTCGTCAAGATTGATCTGCCCCAGCAACTCCTTGACGGCCTCGGCGCCCATGCCGGCCTTGAAGTCGTCCTCATACTTTTCGCGCATGTCGCGGTATTCTTTCTCGGACAAAATCTGGTTTTTGACCAGCGGGCAGTCGCCGGGATCGGTGACGATATAGCTGGCAAAATACAGAACCTTCTCCAGAATGCGCGGGCTGATGTCTAGCAGCAGGCCCATGCGCGAGGGAATGCCCTTGAAATACCAGATATGGCTGCAGGGCGCGGCCAGCTCAATATGGCCCATGCGCTCACGGCGCACCTTGGCCTTGGTGACCTCGACGCCGCAGCGGTCGCAGATCTTACCCTTGTAGCGGATCTTCTTATATTTGCCGCAATGGCACTCCCAGTCCTTGGTCGGGCCAAAGATGCGCTCGCAGAACAGGCCGTCGCGCTCGGGCTTGAGGGTGCGGTAGTTGATCGTTTCAGGCTTCTTGACCTCGCCATAAGACCACTCGCGGATCTTATCCGGGGAAGCAATACCAATCTTGATCGCGTCAAATGTTGCGTAGCTCATTGTATTGCCACCTCCTTAGTCGTTCTCGGATGCGTCGTCGCCCGACAGGTCGCCAAGCAGGCCGAACACATCATCTTCATCCTGAATTTCAAAACCGGCGTCGTTGGCTTCGTCCGTGGCGACGTCGTTGCCGACCGGCTCGTCGTACAGCGACAGATCGTCGTCGCCGTAAGCGTGCGTACCGGCGTAAGCGGCCTCATCGTCATCGTCGTCCTTGAGCTCAATCTCTTCGCCCTGCTCGTCAAGCACCTTGACATCGAGGCACAGCGACTGCAGCTCCTTGACCAGAACCTTGAACGATTCGGGCACGCCGGGCTTGGGCACGTTGTGACCCTTGACAATGGCCTCATAGGTCTTCACACGGCCGGTCACGTCGTCGGACTTGACCGTAAGGATCTCCTGCAGCGTATAAGCGGCGCCATAAGCCTCGAGGGCCCAGACTTCCATTTCGCCGAAGCGCTGGCCGCCGAACTGCGCCTTGCCGCCGAGCGGTTGCTGCGTGACCAGCGAGTACGGGCCGGTCGAACGCGCATGGATTTTGTCGTCGACCAGATGGTGCAGCTTCAGATAGTACGGATAGCCAACCGTGACGCGCTGGTCAAACGGCTCGCCGGTGCGGCCGTCGTACAGAACGGTCTTGCCGTCCTCGGCCACGCCCGCCTGCTTGAGCAGCTCGCGGATCTCCTTCTCGTTCGCGCCGTCGAAGATCGGCGTTGCGACCTTCCAGCCCAACGCGTGTGCAGCATAGCCCAGATGGACTTCCAGCACCTGACCGATGTTCATACGAGACGGCACGCCCAGCGGGTTCAGAACGATATCCAGCGGAGTACCATCCGGCAGGAACGGCATGTCCTCCTGCGGCAAAATGCGGGAAACAACGCCCTTGTTGCCGTGGCGGCCCGCCATCTTATCGCCGACAGAGATTTTTCTCTTCTGCGCGATGTACACGCGCACAACCTTGTTGACGCCGGGGGCCAGTTCGTCGCCGTTTTCACGGGTGAACACCTTGACGTCGACAATGATACCGGCCTCGCCATGCGGAACCTTCAGCGAAGAATCACGCACCTCGCGCGCTTTTTCGCCAAAGATTGCGCGCAGCAGCCGCTCTTCCGCCGTGAGCTCGGTCTCGCCCTTCGGCGTGACCTTACCGACAAGATAGTCGCCGGAGGTGACCTCCGCACCGACGCGGATGACGCCGTTTTCATCAAGGTCCTTCAGCGTATCTTCGCCCACGTTGGGGATATCGCGGGTGATCTCTTCCGGGCCGAGCTTGGTATCGCGCGATTCGGTCTCGTATTCTTCAATGTGGATGGACGTGAACACGTCCTCGCGCACGAGGCGCTCGTTCAGCAAAATCGCGTCCTCGTAGTTGTAGCCCTCCCAGGTCATGAAGCCGATGAGCACGTTTTTGCCCAGAGCAATTTCACCCTGCGAGCAGGCCGGACCGTCGGCGATGATCTGCTGGGCTTCAACGCGCTCGCCCGCGGCGACGATAGGCCGCTGGTTGATGCAGGTGCCGGCGTTGGAACGGGCAAACTTGGTAAGCGTATAGTCCTCGGTGTTGCCGTCGTCATAGCGGACGCTGATGTTGGTGGCGGAAACTCTTGTTACGACGCCCGGGCCCCTGGCCGTGATGCAGACCTCGGAGTCAACGGCGCACTTGTGTTCCATGCCGGTGGCGACAATGGGCGCCTCGGTGACCATCAGCGGCACCGCCTGACGCTGCATGTTCGCGCCCATCAGCGCGCGGTTGGCGTCGTCGTTCTCGAGGAACGGGATGAACGCGGTTGCGATGGAGGTCATCATCTTGGGCGAGACGTCGACATAGTCGATCATCTCACGCTCGACGGAGATGATCTCGTCGCGGTGGCGGCAGATGACACGCGCGTTGACAAACCGGCCGTTTTCATCCAGCGGCTCGGCCGCCTGCGCGACATAGTAGTCGTCTTCGACGTCGGCGGTCATGTATTCGACCTCGTCCGTCACGATGCCCGTGGCCTTGTCAACCTTGCGGAACGGCGCTTCGACAAAGCCGTATTCGTTGATCTTTGCATAGGTGGCCAGATAGTTGATCAGGCCGATGTTCGGGCCTTCCGGCGTCTCGATCGGGCACATACGGCCGTAGTGCGAATAGTGGACGTCTCGCACGTCGAACGATGCGCGCTCACGCGACAGGCCGCCGGGGCCGAGGGCCGACAGACGGCGCTTATGCGTCAGCTCCGCCAGCGGGTTGTTCTGATCCATGAACTGCGACAGCGGAGAAGAGCCAAAGAACTCTTTGATGACCGCCGTCACAGGACGGATGTTGATGAGGCTCTGCGGCGTGACGACGTCGAGATCCTGAATGGTCATGCGCTCGCGGATGACGCGCTCAAGACGGGTAAAGCCGACGCGGAACTGGTTCTGCAGCAGCTCGCCCACGCAGCGCAGACGGCGGTTGCCCAGATGGTCAATGTCGTCGGTCGTGCCGATGCCGCGCACGACGCACAGCAGGTAGTTGATGGAGGCAAGGATATCGTCCTTCGTGATGTGCTTCGGGATGAGCTCGTCGCGCCGGGCCTCGATGGCCTCTTGCCAGCCATCAGCAGGCACGGTCTCGAGCATTTCGCGCAGCACGCTGAAGCAGACCTTCTCCTTGATGCCATACTGCGCCGGATCAAAGCCGACAAAATTCTTCATGTCGACCATGCCGTTGGAGAACACGACAACGCTGCGGCCGTCGATGTCGAGCACGGCGCGGCTGACGCCGCGGGCCGAGATCTCGCGTGCCTTGTCGCGGCTGAGCGTCTCGCCGTTCATGGCGATGATCTCGCCGGTCAGAGGATCGGTCACGGGCTGTGCCAGCGTCTGACCGGACAGGCGCGTCCAGATGTCCATCTTCTTGTTGAACTTATACCGGCCGACCTTGGACACGTCGTAGCGGCGCGGGTCGAAGAACAGCGCGTCAAGATAGGACTCGGCACTCTCGACCGTGGGCGGCTCGCCCGGACGCAGGCGGCGATAGATCTCAAGCAGAGATTCCTCTCTGGTTCTGCAGGTGTCTTTCTCCAGCGTGGCCAGCATCATGGGGTCTTCGCCGAAGAGCTCCTTGATCTGCCCGTCGTCGGACACGCCGAGCGCGCGAATCAGGCAGGTGATGGGGATCTTGCGGTTTTTATCAATGCGGACGTAGAAGACGTTATTGAGATCGGTCTCATACTCCAGCCATGCACCGCGGTACGGGATGACCGTCGCGGAATAGATGTGCTGGTCGGCCTTGTCCACCTCGTCGCCGTAGTACATGCCGGGGCTGCGGACGATCTGCGAGACAATCACGCGCTCTGCGCCGTTGATGACGAATGTACCGCCGTTGGTCATCAGCGGAAAATCGCCCATGAAGATCTCCTGCTCCTTGATTTCGCCCGTCTGCTTGTTGTGCAGGCGCACGCGGACCTTGATGGGCTTGGCATATGTGGCGTCGCGCGCTTTGCACTCTTCCACCGTGTACTTGGGCGGCTCATTCATGCTATAGTCGAGGAAGCTCAGCTCCAGGTTTCCGGTATAGTCGGTGATGGTGTCCACGTCGCGGAACACTTCACGCAGGCCGACATTCAAAAACCATTCGTAGGAATCCTTCTGGATCTTCAGCATGTTGGGGATCGCCAGGACTTCATCGTGCTTGGCAAAGCTCTTGCGCAGGGTTTTGCCGAGCATGACATCTTGTGTCATCGCCATTGAGATTCATCACAGCCTTTCTTCTGGTTCTGTGTCTTGATACGCCAGGTTGCGTTGTTTAAAACTTTAAACATAATGCTTGCATCCCGGCCCGCGCGGTGGTATACTGTAGTTACAGTGGTGGAGATCGGGAAAGCCGAAACCTGCGCATTATGGACTATTATTTTATCAGATGCAGTTTCGCTTGTCAATCGTTTTTCTCTCCGTTTTCATATTTTTTCCGTTTCCAACAAACTGGAAACGGCTTTTTTGTTTTTTCCGCCCGCTGCATAAAAACAGCCCCGGCAACGCATGCCGGGGCTGTTTTCTCTATGTCGGTTTTCTGCGCAACAAGGCGCACACATCGAATCCGGTATCGTCTGTATGCCAATGCTGACCGGCTGATCGGGATCAGCGCTGTCGGCCCGGATGATGCCGCCGCAGGCAGGCTTTGATTATGCCAACTTCCTGCCCGTGACCTGATACATGCGCTCGTCGGAGATCTTTACCGTCACAACCAGATGCCGCGCAAAGAGCGCCGCCAGCGTGTCCGCGTCCATAAGCCCGCGGCTATACGCGCTGGCCTGGCCGGAATGATGACGGTCGATGGCCGCGCGGGACATGCCGTGCGCCACGGTGAGCGTGCCGCCGGGCTTCAACAGCCCCGCCAGCGTACCGATGAGCCGCGCAGGGTCTGCAAAATGCGGAAAGGCGTTGTAGACCATCACGCAGTCGAATTTCTGCCCGAATTCCGCCGTCTCCACATCGCCGCACAGCACCGTCACGGCTTTTTGCGGAAATTTTTTCCGCGCAATTTCCGCCATTCCGGGCGAAATGTCGATGGCCGTAACCGAGCGCGCACCGCGCGCGAGATAGTCTGCAATCAAAACGCCCGTGCCGCACGCCACGTCCAGTACGTCCGTTCCCTCTCTCACGCCCGCTCCTGTGAGGATCGTGTCGATCACAGGTTCATTTCGCACAAGTCCTGCGTCCCAGTTTGGCGCAAGGCTGTCAAAATAGGCAGCGATGCTCTGTTTGTCCATTCTTCACACCTTCTCGTAACGCGGCGGCAGCAACCTTGCCTTCGTCAGCGCCAGCACAAGCGCCGGAATCAGCACAAGCTGAATGGCGATGCCGGGCAGCGCCGTTACAAATGCGCCGGCAGCCCACGCGGCGAGCGACAGGCCGGGCGTAAAGATAAGCGCCTTGGCAATGCCCGACAGCACGCGGCCAAGCAGCATCGCAGCAACAAGGCTCAGATACAAATCAAGCGTCGTCTTGCCCGTGCGTACATATCGCAGCATCAGCCCCGTGACAAGGCCGTACACGCAGCACTCGACCATCATGCCCGGCAGTACAGCCGCTGGCGGCATACTGGTCAGCACGCTCGAAAGCAGAGGCCCGACAAGCCCGCACAGGCCGCCATAGGCCCAGCCGCACACCAGGCCGCACAGCAGCACGGGAATGTGCATCGGCAGGAAAATGCTGCCGGCATTCGGAATGGAGTGGAACGCCATGGGCAGCACCACGCACAGCGCAGTAAACAGCGCCGTCAGCACGATTTTTTTGACAGGGGACATTTTCATTTTTCTTTCCTCCGTGGATTTGATGCCCCCATTATACCGGCAGAAACGCAAAGGCGGAAGCCCCCACAGGGGTTATATTTCAGCCGCATGCCGGATTGTATGCAAATTCCATACCGTAACTGCCGCCGTCTGTCTCCTCGCGCAGATAGTCGTACCCATTCTCCGATACGACCGCAAAGCCGCACGCCTTATGCGTGGCCAGCGAAGCTTCGTTCTGCTTGTCCACGTTGTCACACAGTCGGAACGGGCCGGACTTTTTCAGAAGTTCAACCGTCCCGCGCAGAAGCGCCGAGCCGCAGCCCCTGCAGCGGCAATCCGGGCGCGTCTCCAGTGCCTCGATGTAGTAGAGTCTGCTGCGCACGCAATGCAGCCGCAGCGCGCTGGTCCATATCCCCTGTTTTTCCCACACGAGCAGCAGATTGCCGTCCGCTGCAAGAAATTCCGTCTCGAGGTAGTTCAGATAATCCCGCTCGACCAGACGAACGGCCGCTTCCTTGTCCGTCAGCTCCGGGTAAAAATAGTCTGTGTTTTCCAGATTGCTTTCAGCGTATATGTCCATCAGCCCTCTTTTGTCAGCCGCATTAACCACGTGAAGCTGCAATAGCATACATTATCCCCCTTTTCTGTTTCAGAGTAACACTTCATGTCACTTGTGTCAAATGCGCGGCGGGGAATGTTCCTCCGCCGCTACTGTGTTGCATCTAGCATATTCTCTATAAATATCCCGTACCCCCTCGTCGGGTCATTCACCAACACGTGTGTTACAGCGCCTACCAGTCTGCCGTCCTGAATGATCGGACTACCGCTCATGCCCTGCACGATGCCGCCCGTTTTTTCCAGCAGCCGCTCATCCGTCACGGTCAGAAGCAGATTCCGTCCGTTTTCTGCATTGGGATAGAGTTTATCAATGTGCACGGCATATTCCTCCACCGTCGTGCCGTCGACGTTGGAAAGGATGCTTGCCGCGCCGGTTTTTACCTGCGCGCTGTCTGCTACAGGCAGCGCCGTGCGGTTTGGAATGGTTGCCATCGTGCCGAACAGCCCGCGCTCGGTATTTTTTTCCACCGTGCCAAGCGCCTGCGTCACGTCAAACACGCCGTGCAGCTGCCCCGCCGTGCCGCGGCAGCCCTTTTTCACTCCGGCTACGCTGGATGAGACGATGAAGCCCTTTTCCAGCGGCAGCAGCCGCGAGCCGGTCAGATCGTTTACACCGTGGCCAAGCGCGCCAAACGCGCCGGTCAGCGGGTCGTAATACGTCACAGTGCCGATGCCCGCGATGCTGTCGCGGATGTAAACGCCCAGACGGCAGCCGTATTCCGTCTGCGACGGCGAGACGAGAAATTCTGCCCGCTTTCCGTCGCGCATCACCGTCAGCACCACATCCCGTCCCGCCCGCAGGCAATCCGTCAGCGCCTGCGCCGAGTCTACCGCTTTCCCGTCCGCCTCCAAAATGGTATCTCCCTTTTTCAGTCCCGCGCGCGCTGCCGCCGAGCCGCCGACCAGCTCCGTGATCACAAGTCCCTGCGTATACATCTTAATTCCAACGGTGCTGCCGCCGGGAATCAAATACGAGGGTGCTGTCGCTGCGGCCTGCGCGCTCAGTGCAGCGGCAAGGATCACCGCTGCCAAACAGCTCCGCCAGATCGTTTTGCATCGTTTCATAGCCGTACCTCTTTCTGCGCAAATCTCACAGAGCTTAATATGGCTGTCCGGCGGAGAGAAAACACGCAGCCGCAGCTAGCAATATTCAGCATGATTTCCTGCCCTTTTTCTCCCAAGCGCCGTTCTGTGCGGCTGGAGCCGCGCGCCGATGGAAAAAATGCACAGCAGCGGAGAAAAAATGCAGATCATCACACATGTGCGCGTCAGGCGCCTGCATCGACTCCGCAGTTTAATTTTTGCAAAAACAGTAATTTTACTCTTGACATTTTCTCGCAGATGCATATAATAATACATGCACTTCGGTGCTGAACGCTTAGGGGATTTGTGTAACGGTAGCACACCGGACTCTGACTCCGTTTGCGGGGGTTCGAATCCCTCATCCCCTGCCAGAAAACCTCGCTGCTTTTGCAGCGGGGTTTTTCGTGTTATCCATTTCAGTGAAAATGGCTCATATATGCCCCTGCTTATCATAAAATGGGCAGCATATCGTATCGCGCAGCGAAGACTCCTTGCAGAACACCGCCCCGTACGCAGGTTTGTCCTGATACGGGGCGGTTCTTGTCTTATTTTTCCAGGCTCTGCAGCTTGATGGTGCGGCGGTTCTTGACCTCCTCGCTCATGGGCTGGATATCGCCGGCCTTGGTGAGCGCCATCTTGGTGAGCATCGGCCCGACCAGCTCATAGATAAGCACGGCAAAGAGCGTGATATTGCGGATCAGATCGCCCTGCGCGCCAAGCTCCTTGGCCGTGACGCACATGCCCAGCGCCACGCCCGCCTGCGGCAGCAGCGTGATGCCGAGATACCGGCAGATGTTCTCGCTGCAGTGCATCATCTTCGCGCTGGCAAAAGCGCCGAGATACTTGCCGAGCGAACGCATGACGATATACACCAGGCCGATGCAGACGATCATAAGATCAGTAAACACGCCGAGATCCAGCTCTGCGCCGCTCACGACGAAGAAGAGCGCAAACAGCGGCGATGTCCACTTGTCGGCCTTCCCCATGAGCTCACCCGACAGCGGGCAGATGTTGCAAAACACTGTGCCGAGCATCATGCACACGAGCAGCGACGAAAAGCCGACCGTGACAGGCCCGATATGAAATTCCAGCTTGGCCAGCGCGACCGTGAGAAATACGAACGCAATGGTCATGTTCAGGCGGTTGGTGTTGGAATTAAAGAGCTTCTCCAGCTGCGTCAGAAGCCAGCCCATCACTGCGCCGAGCAGCAATGACAGCACAATCTCAAGCAGCGGGTTGACCAGAATGGCGACGAGATCGACCGTTCCGAAGCTCACGGCCTTGGCGATGCCGAACGAGACAGCAAACACGACAAGGCCCACTGCATCGTCCAGCGCAACGATCGGCAGCAGCAGATCGACGACCGGGCCCTTCGCCTTGTACTGCCGCACGACCATGAGCGTGGCGGCAGGCGCGGTAGCTGTGGCAATGGCGCCGAGCGTAATGGCCTGCGCCACACTGATGCGGCCGTTTGTCAGCACGCAGGCCAGCAGCAGCGCAATATCCACCAGCAGCGTAGCCGTCAGCGCCTGAAAGATGGCGATAACCGTGGCCTGACGGCCGGTGTGTTTGAGCTGCGAGAGCCGGAACTCATTACCGATGGAAAAAGCGATAAAGCCCAGCGCGACGTCTGAGACGAGCGAAAGCTGCTCAACGCCTTCAATGCTCACAAAGCCAAGCCCCTCAATACCGAGACGGCCCAGGCAATACGGCCCGACCAGAATGCCAGCCACGAGATACGCCGTGACCGAAGGCAGCTTCAGCGGCTTTGCCACGCGCGTCATCAAAAGTCCCGCCAGAATGGCGACGGAAAGCGACAGTAGGATATTCATATCAAGACCTGCATTTCTATATCTGTAGTTGCCGCATGCCTGCGGCCTATTCATTATATGCTATTTGACTAAAAAATCAACAAAAATTTCAGCACATTTCCGAATGCGGGCGTTTTTTGTCGCTTCTCCGGGATTCCGCTGCAGCGCGGGCAGAAAACTGTATATTTTCACACACGCACAAAAGCGCCCGCCTGCAGCGGGCGCTTTCACGCTACAGCAGAATGCAGATCATTCCGCCGGTGTTTTCATTGATAATCCGCGAGAGCGTCTGCTTGAACTTCATACGCACATCGTCCGGCATGCGCCTGATCTTGGTGCTCAGCCCGTCGCTCACGAGCTCGTAGAGCGACTTGCCGAAGATATTGCTCTCCCACAGCTTCTCCGTATTCCCCTCGTATTCCCCGAGCAGGTATTCCACCAGCTGCGCCGACTGCTGCTCATCACCCACCATGGGACTGAGCTCCGTCTCAATATCCGCGCGCATCATGTGGATAGACGGCGCGCTGGCCTTGAGCCGTATGGCGTAGCTGCCGTTCTTATGAATGATCTGCGGCACCTCCAGGTGCATCTGCTCCGGCGAGGGCATCACAACGCCGTAGCCTGTGGCATTCACCTGCTCAAGCGCTGCAGCGACCTTGTCATACTCGCGCTTCGTCTGCGACAGCTCACGCAGCAGCTGCATGAGCTGGGCGTCGTCCGGAATCTCAAAGCCAGACTGTTCAGAGAGCACCTGATAGAACAGCTGCTCGGGAAAGTCCAGCGCACAGTCCACAATGCCCGCGCCGAGGTCGACGGAGAGAATATGGAAATTATCCACCTGCTCGAGCTCGCGCAGGCGCGAGATGGCAGGCTCCGCCTCGCTCAGGCGCGAGATCTCCGCCGCGCTGGCGCGCATTGCGTCGTAGAGCGCGCGCTTGACCGTGTGCTCCGCCTGCAGCGCCTGCACCCAGCCGGGCAGGAAAAAGCGAAGTTCCGTCAGCGGGAATTCATACATGAGCCCGGTCAGGATGTTCTGGATCTGCGCCACGTGCATTGTCAGGCAGTCGGCCGCCATGCAGCTCACATGGTACTTCCCGTGGAGCTGGCGGCAGAGCGTCTGCGCAGGTTCACCCTGCGGCTGTGCGGAGTTGACGATCACAAGAAAGGGCTTTCCCGTGGCCTGCATATCCGCGATGGCGCGCGCCTCGGCCTCGACATAGTCTGCGCGCGGGATATCTGTGATGGTGCCGTCGGTCGTCATGACGATGCCGATGGTGCAGTGCTCAGACATCACCTTTTTGGTGCCCAGCTCTGCCGCCTGCAGCATGGGAATCTCGTGGTCGAACCACGGCGTCGTGACCATGCGCGGCTCGCCGTTCTCATCCGCGCCGATAGCGCCGGGCACGAGATAGCCCACGCTGTCGATGAGCCGCACCGAGAGCTTCGACTTTTTGTCGGGACTGATCTGTACGGCCTCCTCAGGCACAAACTTTGGCTCAGAGGTCATGATGGTCTTGCCCGAGCCGCTCTGCGGCAGCTCGTCTTTGGCGCGCTCACGCTGATAGACGTTTTCGATATTCGGCAGCACAAGCTGCTCCATAAAGCGTTTGATAAAGGTGGATTTGCCCGTGCGGACCGGGCCGACCACGCCGATGTACACATTGCCGTCGGTGCGCTGGCCGATCTGTTCATATAAGGTACGTTCGTCCATGTTTCCGCCTCCTTTTCACTCTGCGCGCCGCACTACGGCTGGATGGGGATGAGCAGCAGCTCTCCGCACTCAACCTGTTCGCCCGACAGCTGGTTGACCTGACGGATAGCCTGCTCCGTCGTACCGTAGCGCTTGGCAAGCTCCCACACGCTCTGCGCGCGCTCGGCATGCCGGATGACGACCGCGGGACGGCGGCCCTCACGGCGCGCAGACGGCTCCAGCTTGCCGCCGCACAGACTCTGCAGCTTCTGCTCCGCGCTGCTTTCCAGCTCAAACAGTACGTCATACCGGATATCCGCCCCGCCGGAACCGGGCGAGGCAAAGCCGTCGCGTCCGGCTGACACGCGCGCCATACACACGCCATTTTCCGAAAGCGCGATCTCACTTTCGGCCTGTGCGCGGCCCATAAGCCCCTGCAGCGCGCCGTCATTGTCGAGATAGACGATATTGACCGTGCACGGCGCTTTGACCTGCACGCCGGCAGGCGTTCTGCTCTGCTCCGGATAGTCGAGGTAAAGCGTGCTGTCGATCACCGCGCGCACCGGCGCGGAGAAGCTCCCGCGCAGCGTCTCATGCAGCTCTTGCCGGTCGAGCCTGCAGGGAAGCTCATACTGTTTCCACTCCGGCTCGAACGTGCCGCGCGTGGTGTAAGCGTCCTCGCACAGCTCGACCGGCCGCACAGCCTGCACAAGCGCCTGCATGAGAAGATTTACCGTCAGCTGCAGCTTTTTCCCCTGACCGTCCGGCATGCGTTCCAGCTCCGCGCCCGTCACGGCAGGCAGCAGCACAAGCGCGTCCTCCTCATAGTCCTGCGCCAGCTCGCAATACTGCGAAAACGGCAGCTCCTGCGAAAAGACGCTCAGGCTTCCGTCCGCCGCCTGGTAGAGCGCTTTGACGAGCAGCAGTCCCTTGAACACGGCCTTGTTGCCGATGAGCTTGCGCTCAGTGACGAGCGGCTGGGTCGTATACCAGCAGAGCGTCTCGATCTCAGGCTTTCCTGCCGGAAGCTCGAGTTCTTCGCTCACGGCAAAGCTGCGCTCAGCTGTCTCAGACGGCAGCAACAGCGGGTATGTCTGCTTTTTCACCTGCAGCCCGGCAGGCGCCTCACTGAGCGCATAAAAGGTCTCGCTCGTCTGCTCAAAGCCCGTCAGCTCACAGCCGAGATTCACGCGCAGCAGCACCTTCCTCGAATGGATCATCCGCGCGTCCACGCTGCGCACGCGTAAATCGAGCAGTGACTGCATCTGCTCCGTCGCCGCCGGATGGTCGATACGCAGCGAGAACGGCACGTAGGCGTTCAGCGCACGCGGCGCAGACTCATCGTCCGGCATGTACAGAACGCCAGCGCGGATTGCGCCGCTGACGGTGACGCTCCCCTGCCGGCACTCCTTGCCGCGCAGAATGGCCTCGGCGCAGCTGGAAACGATACGCGCAGCATCCGGAAAGCTGTCGGGTACAATCAGTTCCGCCGTCTGCTCCTGGCTGCGCGTTTCATGCAGGATTCTTTGCAGAAAGGCGGACGTTTTATTTTGAAACACCAGTTCCATGTTCTGCCTCCTTGTAGGTTCTGCAAAATATATACGCACAGCCGGACAAAGATAGACCCACGGCAGAAAAATAAACTGACAAGCCCGCCGTTCAATCGCAGCTGGTCAGAAACCAGCCCAGCGCAATGAGCCCAAGTCCCAGCACGACGCGCAGAAACCACCCGCAAAACAGCAGCGACAAGAGAATCCCAATGCCGAGCCCGATCAGCAAACAGCCCGCCTTATCGGCCCGATGACACATATCTTTCACCCCCCTACCAGCATACGCTGACGCGGCGTGAAGCGTTCAACGGCAGAAAAACGGCTGCGAAAAGCATCGCTTTTCGCAGCCGTATCCTATTTCAGCGCCCAGGTTTTAATCTGCTTTGCCATTTCATAGAGCCTGACATAACTGTCATAGCGTGTAGGCTCCAACTCGCCGCGCGTGAGCGCCTCACGCACCGCACAGCCCGGTTCTTTCAGATGCGCGCAGTCGTGGAACTGACACCGCCCCAGATACGGCGCAAAATCCTGAAACGCGTACTGCAGCTGCTCCTTGAGCACCAGATCCATCCGCTCGGTGTCGAACGAAGAAAAGCCCGGCGTATCGGCCACGAACGTATCCGCATCCAGCCGGTAGAGCTCGATATGCCGCGTGGTATGCCGGCCGCGGCCCAGCTTTTCAGACACCTCGCCCACCGGCAGCGCCAGCTGCGGCGACATGCAGTTTAAAATGCTGCTCTTGCCCACGCCGGAATTGCCGGTAAAGGCGGAGAACTTGCCGCCGATGGCCATACGCAGCTCCTCTACGCCCTCGCCGGTCTGCGCCGAAGTGCGGATGACGCGATAGCCCGCGTGCTCATAGATGCGCACAAGCGGTCCGGCGGGCGCGGCGTCGTCTTTGTTGACGCACAGCACCGCAGGTACGTTCTGTTTGCCCGCGATAGCAAGCACACGGTCGATGAGAAACGGCTCCGTCACCGGAATCGCACACGATGCCAGCACCACCAGCACGTCGATATTTGCGATTGCCGGGCGGATGAAGCAGTTTTTTCGCGGCAGAATCTCCTCCAGCATACCCTTGCCGTTTTCCATGCTGATTCTCGCGAGATCGCCCACCATGGGCGTGACGCCCTGCTTGCGGAAGCGGCCCCTTGCCTTGCATTCTATCAGCGCATCGGAGGTCTGCACATAGTAAAACCCACTCAGCGCCTTCATAATTCTTCCTGTCTGCATCCGTTACCCTGCCACGTCAAAATCAATGGTCTGACTGTCGTATAAAATGCCGTCGAGATAGATGTCCACATCCTGCGCGCCGTAGCCGGTGACCTGAATGCGGATGCTGTCGAACCACTCTTCTGTTGTATCGACGATATAGGGGCTGCCCTGGATCTCGCCGCCGACCTTGACCGTCACCTCATAGATGCCGGGCTCAGACGGCAGCGTCAGCGTGATGATTCTTTCATGCAGCTGATTCGTTTCCATGACCACGACTTCGATGAGATTCGACGTCACGGACGCAGTTGTCTCACCGAGCGTATTGACAATCTTGCAGAAATAGTAGTACACACCGGGCACAGAGGTATCGACATTGCAGCTGGTATTGTCCTCTGCGCTGCGCGAGACGAGCACTGCGTCATCCTCGCTGCCGGTCATTGAGGCATACCACGCGTAGGTCAGAGTGCCGCCGTCCTCGGTGCTGGCCTTTACCTGCAGCGTGAGACTGCCGCCCTGATCCACAGCGCTGTCCTTCGAGAGCTCATAAATGAACGGCACTTCGGCCTCCTGTGGCCCCTTGGATACCTGCAGATTGATGACGGTGTCCATCTTTACCTTTTCACCTGCATCGATGCTCTGGAACGTGACCGTACCTTCAGGCAGGTCGCTGTCGACATAGCGGATACCGCCGCGAGCCAGCCCCGCTGCGTCGATCGCAGCCAGCGCCTTCTCCATATCCTCGCCGACAAGCGCCGGCACAACCACGAGCTTGATTTCCGAGCCCTGGCTGACGGTGAGTGTGACCGTCTGTCCGTCGGTCAGCATTTCGCCCTCGGCCGGGTCCGTTCGCATGACGTAGCCGTCGGTGTAGACGTCGCTGTTTTCATATTCCACCCGCACGATCACGTTGACCGCCATTTTGGACAGGTAGGACTGCGCGCTCTGCAGGGATGTATTGATGAGGTTCGGCATTGTGTCGCTCTCAACGCCCATCGAAACGGTCAGCTCGATCTTGCTGCCGACCTTGACCGTGCGGCCCGATACGGGCGACTGGTCGATGACATAGCCATAGTCATAGTTCTCGCTCGGCTTCCAGTCGCTGATTTCGATGATGAAATTGGGGTACAGGCTCTCATCGATGTTCTCATAATACTGGCCTATGAAGTTTGGCACCGTATCCTCCTGCGTCTTGGAAAAGAGGTCGGAGAAAAAGTAGCTGTAGAGGAAATAGCCGATGGCGAGAAATGCCGCAACCATGCACACAATGCCCGCAATCAGCGCAATGCGTCCGCTGCCCGATTTCTCCGGCTTCTGTGGCTTTGGCTGCTGCGCTTTCGGCCTCGGCGCTGCCGCTGCGGATGCGCGCGAAGCAGCCGTGCGCGTTCTTGGCGTCACTGGCTCACGCAGCATGGCCTCGATATCGAGCTCGCCCGCGCGGGCGCTGAAATCAAACACGCAGTTGGGGATGCGGCGGAACTCCTCGAGATCGGCCAGCATCTGTGTTGCGCTCTCGTAGCGTGCATTCAGGTCTGCCGCCATCGCATGCATTGTGATCTGCTCAAGCCCCACAGGGATGGCAGGGTTCAGCTCGCGCGGCATGACAGGCTTGGCATTGATATGCTGGATGGCCACACTCACGGGCGTATCGCCGTCAAACGGCGGCCGGCCGGTGAGCATTTCATACATGACGACGCCCAGCGAATACAGGTCCGAGCGGAAGTCGATATGCGCGCCCTTAGCCTGCTCGGGCGAGATATAGTGCACCGAGCCGAGCGCCTCGCGCGTGAGCGTATTTTGTGCAGACGAGATACGAGCGATGCCGAAATCGGCCACCTTCACGCTGCCGTCCTTTAAAATCATAATGTTATGGGGTTTGATGTCGCGGTGGATGATGCCGCGGCTGTGCGCATGCTCGAGCGCCTTGGCGATCTGCGTGGCAAAATGCAGTGCCTCGCGCCAGTTGAGCTGCCCTTTCTGCTCCATGTACTGCTTGAGCGTGATGCCGTCAATCAGCTCCATGACGATATAGTCGAGGTTATCCGAGTGCGACACGTCGTACACGCTCACAATATTCGGGTGTGAGAGCATGGCGACCGCCTGCGACTCGGCATGGAAGCGCCTGCGGAACTCCGCATCCTGCGACAGCTCTTCTTTCAATATTTTAATGGCAACCAGACGGTTCAGCCGGTTACAGCGCGCCTTGTAGACGACCGCCATACCGCCCGAGCCGATCATGTCCAGAATTTCGTACCGGTTATCCAATAGCCTGCCTATGTAGTTATCCATAAGAAGCTCCTTTACGCAAGTTGATGATCTGCCGTATACCCACCCGCTCAGATCGCGGCCAGCGTGAGCGTCACATTGTCCGGCGCGCCGCGATTTTTCGCGATGTTAAGCAACCGCTGGCAGCAATCGCTTCTCCTGACGCCGTGCGCCACCTCGAACAGCATCTCCTGATCGGCCATCTCATTGGAAAGCCCGTCGGAACACAGGAGCAGGCAGTCGTCCTTCTGCAGCTTTCGCACAAAGATATCGCCCTCAACCTCCGGCTCGGTGCCGACCGCGCGGGTGATGAGATTCTTACCGGGATGGTTCTTCGCCTGTTCCTGCGTCAACTCGCCGCGCTGTACCATATATTCCACAATCGAGTGATCCGTCGTCAGGCGCTTCACGCCGTTTTTCGTAAACAGATAGGCCCGGCTGTCACCGACATTGATGATGACGGCCGTTTCGCGCAAAATGAACGCGGCCACCAGCGTCGTGCCCATGCCCTCGTAGTCCTCACCCAGCTGGGCCTGCTCATAGACGGCCTTGTTGGCCAGCTCCAGCGCGGATTTGAGCATCTCCGCCGCGCGTTCGGGGCTTGTCGCGTTCTTCTGGCTGCGGCGCACCTCGCCCACAAAGACCTCCACGGCCAGGCTGCTCGCCACGTTGCCGGATTTCGCCCCGCCCATACCGTCACAAACGATCATCAGCGCACGCTCACGCGAGAAGTTCACAATGGAAAAGGAATCCTGATTCTGCCGGCGGACATTGCCAGCGTCGGTCAATCCCCAGATCTGCATACACATTCCTCCTTCTTCGCGCCCTCAAACTTCCTGCGCAGCTGGCCGCACGAGGCGTCGATGTCGCTGCCGAGCGTGCGGCGCACCGTGGCGGTAATGCCGTAGCGCTGTAAAATCTGCTGAAAATTGCGGATGGCCTCTCGCGAGCTGGTGCGAAGGCCCGTCTCCTCTACCGTATTGAGCGGAATCATGTTGACGTGCGCCTGCATGCCCGCAAGTTTTGCGGCCAGAAGTTCGGCCTGCGCGGGCGAATCGCTCACGCCGTCAATCATGGTATATTCAAATGAAACCCGTCTTCCCGTCTTTTCAAAATAGTCGCGGCACGCAGCCAGCAGCGTGTCGACACAATAGCGGCGGTTGACAGGCATGATCTTGCTTCTGGATTCGTCGTCAGGTGCGTGCAGCGAGACCGACAGCGTCAGCTGCAGCTTTTTCTCGGCCAGAAGATGAATTTTATCGACAAGGCCGCAGGTGGAAAGGCTGATATGGCGCATACCGATGTTCATGCCGTCGGGGCTGTTTACCAGCTCCAGAAACTGCATGACCGCGTCAAAATTATCCAGCGGCTCGCCGATGCCCATCAGCACGATATTCGATATCGGAAGCCCGGAATCGAGCTGCGAGAACAGCACCTGGTCGAGAAGCTCAGACGGCGCGAGCCTGCGCACGAGTCCGCCGAGCGTGGACGCGCAGAATTTGCAGCCCATGGGGCAGCCGACCTCGGATGAGATACAGACCGTATTGCCGTGGTGGTACTGCATCACGACCGACTCGACGCAGTTGCCGTCGCGCAGCCGCCAGAGATATTTGATGGTGCCGTCTTTTTTCGACTGCTGCTTGCGCGCGACTACAGGCGCGGTGATGTAGTATTCCCCGTCCAGCCGCGCGCGCAGCGCCTTCGGCAGGTTCGTCATATCGTCAAACGAGGTCGCGCCGCGGTGCAGCCAGGTAAAGACCTGTTTGGCGCGGAACGCGGGCTCACCCAGCGCTTTGAACGCCTGCTGCATCTCGGCAAGCGTCATGGATTTCAGATCCTGCTTCATGCGTGTCTCCTCAGTTTACTGATGAAAAAGCCGTCGGATGCGTGCAGCTGCGGCAGAAGCGTCAGCATGCCGCTGTTTTCAAGCCGAAGCCTTTCCGGCAGTTCCACCGATTCCAGTGAGAACGCCGGATGCGTGGACAAAAATGCGCGCACCACAGCCTCGTTTTCGCGCTTCAATACCGTGCAGGTGCTGTAGAGCAGCACGCCGCCGGGCGCGACATAGCAGCTGACGTTCTCCAGAATTGCGCGCTGGATTTCCGGCAGTGCCTGCATCGGTGCAAGGTCTTTGTAGCGGATGTCGGGCTTTTTGCGAATCACACCGAGCCCCGAACACGGCACGTCGGCAATGACCGCATCAAACCGGCCGAGAAATTCCTGCTTTTTTTCGCGCGCGTCGAGCTGCATCGCCTGGATGATATCAATGCCCAGCCGCGCGGCGCCCTTTTCGATGAGCGCGGTCTTATGCACGTGGATATCACACGAGATAATGCTGCCCGCGTTCTGCATCTGCATGGCGGCGGCAAAGCTCTTGCCGCCCGGAGCGGCGCAGCAGTCGAGCACCTGCATTCCCGGCTTTACGCCGGAGGCAAGCGCCGCCAGATGCGCGGCCGCGTCCTGCACATAGACCTTTCCCTCGCGGAACATGGGCAGCTTTTCAAGGCTGCCGGTGCCGCTGACAAGAAATGCGCCGTCAAGCCATGGATGCGGCGTATACGAAATACCGCCTTCTTCCAGCGCCGCACGGACTTCTTCTGCGTCCGCACGCAGCGGATTCACCTGCAGGCAGGTCGGTGCGGGGGTATTATCCGCCGCCAGAAACGGCTCAAGCTGCCCGCCGCTCAAGGAGCCCGCCAAAAGCTCGACGAGCGGCTGCGGATGGCTGTATCTGGTGGCCAGATCATCCGGCTGGCGGAGCGTATCTTTTTCCCTTGACAACGTGCGCAGCACGCCGTTGACAAGTCCGACCGCCGCGCGGTTTGCGTAGCGCTTGGTCTGCTCCACCGCTTCACTCACCGCCGCCGCGTCAGGCACGCGGTCGCAGAACAAGATCTGGTACGCGCCGAGGCGCAGAATATCCAGCACGACCGGCTGAAGCTTGCTGCGTGCGCCCTTGACCTTCTGCGCAAGATAAAAATCCAGCAGCATCCTGTTCTGCAGCACGCCGTAGCACAGCCGCGAGGCGAAGGCCGCGTCGCGGCCATCGAGCGCGTCGCGCGCGATATATTCTTTTAAAACCCCGTCGGACCATGCCGCCTGCCTGCGGCAGGCAATGAGCGCCGACAGCGCGGTTGTTCTGGCGTCCATAGTGTTTTTCCTTTTTTATACCTCTATTTTGATCGGATGGCCGCGGAAATAATCTGCCGCAGCCATGCGCTTGCCGCCCTCGGCCTGCAGCTGTGTGATGCAGAGCACACCGTCGCCGCAGGCGATCTCAAGCCCCTGCTTCGTCAAGGCCAGCAGCGTGCCTGGCGCGCGGTCCGTCTGCTTCTGCGTCCGCTCGACGCGGAAGATTTTGAACTTCTTCCCGTCCAGTTCCGCCGTGGCAACCGGCCAGGGAATGAGACCACGCACATGGTCGATGACCGCGCGCGAGGTGCCTGTCCAGTCGATGGGGCTCATCTGCTTACTCAGCATCGGCGCATACGTCGCGCGGGCATTGTCCTGCGGCGTGCGCGTGGCGGTGCCGGCTTCAATGGCGCGCACGGTGTCGCACGCAAGCTCCGCCGCGATACCGGCCAGCCGCGCCATCAGCTCGCTGGACGTCTCCATGGGGTCTATGGGCGTTTTCCGGATCTCAATGATATCGCCCTCGTCCATCCCGGCCGTGAGATACATGGCCGTCACGCCGGTCTCATCGCAGTGGTTTAAAATCGACCACTGCACAGGGCCGGCCCCGCGCAGCTCGGGCAAAATGCTTGCGTGCATGTTGATGCAGCCGTATTCAGGGATATCCAGCACGCGCTGGGGCAGAATCTTGCCATAGGCCACGACCACAATCAGATCAGGCGCGAGCGCCCTGAGTTCTTCAACGGCAGCGTCATCTTTGAACGTCGCGGGCTGATAGACCGGCAGGCCCGCCGACACGGCATATTCCTTGACCTCAGACTGCGCCAGCTTCATGCCGCGGTTTTTTGGCGTATCGGGCTTGGTATACACACCGGCAATCTCAAAGCCCGCTTCATGGAGCTTTTGCAGGCAGACGCGCGCAATGTCGGGCGTGCCCATATAGACCAGTCTCATTCGGCGTCCTCCGCTTCGTGCTCCAGCTGTTCCAACTCCTCCGGCGTGAGCATCCGCTCGGCGATCTCGGTGTACAGATGCCCGTCCAGATGCGCCAGCTCATGGCAGAACGCACGCGCGATGAGCTCCTCGCCCTCGTACTCGTACCAGTCGCCGTTTCTGTCCTGCGCGCGCACGACCACGTAGTTCGGCCGCGTGACGACGCCGTATTTGCCCGGCACGCTGAGGCAGCCCTCAAGGCCGGTCTGCGTTTCCTTTCCGGCTTTGACGATCTCGGGATTCACGAGTTCCAAGTCCTCGTCGCCCGTATCGACCACGACCACACGGCGCAGAACGCCTACCTGCGGCCCTGCCAGCCCCACGCCGTTGGCATCATGCATCGTCTCGATCATGTCGTCGATCAGCGTTGCAAGCCGGTCGTCAAATTTCGTAACCGGGCGGCAGGTCTTGTTCAGAACCGGGTCGCCCACCGTAACGATTTTCCGAAGTGCCATAGTAATACCCTCTCAATCATAAGAATTGACGTCGGCGAACGCGTTCACGCCGCGGTTTTGCTTATCCTTTGCAAATTCACACAGGCAAAAGGAGATGAGCTGCCGGAGCTGGCGCGAATTCTTCGCGCTGAGCGTGAGGCGGTAACGCCAAGTGTAGTTGATTTTTGCAATCGCTGCTGGCGCAGGGCCGAGCAGCTGTGTTTTTTCTGCAGAATACGGCTCCCGCTGCAGATATGCGCGCAGCATATCGCGAAAGCGCGCAGCCGCGCGCATGACCTGCTCTTCAAACGCGCCGGTAAAGGTGATGGTAAAGAGATCTTCAAACGGCGGCACGCCGCGCATCCGGCGCAGACCGATCTCCAGATCGTAAAACGCGTCGTAGTCCTGCTTCGCCGCAAGCCTGATGACAGGATGTTCCGGCGTCATGGTCTGGATCATCGCCATGCCTTCCGCAGCGCCGCGTCCGGCGCGGCCGACCACCTGCGTCAGAAGCGAAAATGTCGTCTCTGCCGCGCGGTAGTTATCCAGATACAAGCTCATATCCGCGTCCAGCACGCCCACGAGCGTCACATTTTCAAAATCCAGCCCCTTGGCCACCATCTGCGTGCCAAGCAGGATCGGGATGCGCTGCTGCTGAAAGCGCGAGAGAATCGCCTCGTGGCTGTTGGAGACAGACACGGTGTCCGCATCCATGCGCTCAAGCGCCGTGTCGGGAAATACATAGCGCAGCTCCTGCTCAACCTTCTGCGTGCCTGCGCCCACCGGCTTGAGCGCACCGCCGCAGCATCTACATCGGGCATAGACAGGCTCAGAATATCCGCAGTAGTGGCACATAAGCCTGGAATTTGCCGAATGGTACGTCAGATGCACGCTGCAGCGCGGGCAAACCGGCGCTTCTCCGCATTCAACGCACATGAGTAAGCGGCTGTTGCCCCGGCGGTTGAGAAACAAAATCGACTGCCGGCCGGCAATCACATTGTCGCGGATGCGCTCTTCCAGCGCGCGGCTGACAGACGTGGCGTTGCCCGCGCGAAGCTCCTGCTTCATATCTACGATCTGAACGGCAGGCAGCGCCCGGCCGTTATACCGCTCGGTGAGCGTATAGAGCGTATAATCCCCGTTTTTCGCGTGGTACATACTCTCGACCGACGGCGTAGCGGAGCCGAGCAGCACAAGCGCGCCCGCCTGTATCCCGCGGTAGAGCGCGATCTCACGCGCGTGATAGCGCGGCGCGTTCTCGGACTTATATGTATGCTCCTGCTCCTCGTCGATGATAAAAATGCCGGGGTTCTCCACCGGCGCGAACACGGCCGAACGCGTACCGACCACGACGCGCGCGTCGCCGTTTTTGATTCTGCGCCACTCGTCAAACCGTTCTCCCACGCGCAGGCTGCTGTGCAGCACAGCCACCTGCCTTCCGAAGTGCGCGCGCAGCTTACCGAGAAGCTGCGGCGTGAGCGCGATCTCAGGTACAAGCAGCACGGCGGTCCTGCCGGAAGAGAGCGCGGCGTAGATGAGCCGGATATACACGGCGGTCTTACCGCTGCCGGTCACGCCGTAGAGCAGCGCAGCGCCCGGTTTTTTACGCGCCATCTGCTGTGACAGCCCGTCAAACACGGCCTGCTGCTGCGCCGAAAGCGTGGGCGGTCCGGCGGGCGCGACGGGCGCACTGGCCGGCGCGCGCATGACCTCGCGCTCCGTGATGCGGAGATAACCCAGCTTTTCCAGCCGTCTGAGCGTCGGCATGCTTGCGCCGGTGAGGTAGCAGATCTCGCTGCAGCTGCCGCTGCCGACCGCGCACAGAAGGTTCAAAACGCCCGCCTGCAGCGGCGCAGAGCGCTGCTTGCGCGCGGCAAAATCCGCCGCATCCTCAGCCGGGACAATCAGCCCGGCCATGCGCTCGGTCTTGCCGCCTGCGCGCTTCTGCAGCTCCACCTCGCTTTTGATGCACTTTTTTGCCGCCAGATACCGAAGCGCCGATGTAAGCGCCGCTTCATCGGGAAACTGCTCTTTGAGCGCGCGGTACGGCGCGCTGCCGCCAAGCGCCTCGATGGCCTGCAGGACGGCGCAGGCCGTCTCATTTTTCTCCGCTTCAGCGCTGCCGGCGCAAACGAGCGTATACACCTCGCTCGTCTGAAACCAAAGCCCTGCGGGCAGGATGGCCTTTACCGCGTCATAGTAGGTGCAGAAATAGCGCTCGCGCACAAATGCCGCCAGCCGGAGCTGCCCGGGCGAGAGTACCGGTGCGTCGTCGAGCACGCGCTCGATGGCCTTGAGCTTTGGCGGCTCCTCCGCCTCAACCGACAGCACAATGCCCTCACATCTGCGGTTGCCCCTGCCAAACGGGACAAGCACGCGCATACCGGGTGATACCGTGAGACTTTCGGGAATTTTGTAGGAATAGGGCTTGTCGATGGCAAACACGGCTGCCGCCACGGCAATTTTCGCGGTCATTCGCAAGTCCCCCTTCTACGGCCAAAGGCGCAGGTGCTCGCCTACGCCTTCGGGTTCGCTGAAATTATCGCTGATACTTCTCCTTGAGCGAAGCGGTGAGCTCGCCGCGCGCGACCTCGTTGATCGCGATGGTGACGGGCTTGTCCTGCAGCGGCTCATGGTTCATCTCTGACTCAATGGACAGCTGCCGCGCACGGTGCGCGACAACGTTGACCAGAAGATACCGGCTGTTGACATGCTCGAGAAGTTTTGACATTGCGGGATACAGCATTAAAGTTCCTCCTTGACAAAATGGATGCGTTCCATCGTTTTACATTTTTCAGCGGTCATGATGGCCAGCAGTTCCTGCGTGGCCCGCTCGACCGAATCATTGACAATGATGTAGTCGTACTGCCCGGCCTGTGAATACTCCCATTTCGCGCGCTCCAGCCTGCTCTGCATCACATCGGCGCTCACATCGCCGCGGCCGGCAAGGCGCTGGCGAATGGCGTCGAACGACGGCGCTGCGACGAACACCAGCACTGCGTTTTCCACACGCTGGCGGATCTTCAGCGCGCCGACCACGTCGATATCCATTACCACATCGACGCCGGATCCCGTCGCCGTCTCAATGGGCCCAAGCGGCGTGCCGTAATAGTTGCCGACGTACTCGGCGTATTCCAGAAGCTCATTCCGGGCCAGCATCGCTTCAAATTCCCCACGCGTGACGAAGTAGTAGCTTTTGCCGTCGACCTCACCGGGGCGCATGGCACGCGAGGTGGCGGAGACGGAATACTGCACATTGTCCCGGCTTTCGACCACGCGGTTCAAAATGGTGTTTTTTCCGACGCCCGAGGGGCCGGATATCACAAACAGCTTCCCGCTCATGCCTGCTCATCCTCCGTCTGTTCTTCCGCCGCCCTGCCCTCAAGCCGCGCGGCAATGGTCTCGGGCTGTACTGCCGACAAGATCACATGGTCGGTATCCATCAGCAGCACCGACCGCGTTCTGCGGCCATAGGAGGCGTCGATCAGCATGCTTCGTTCACGCGCCTCCTGCACCACACGTTTGATGGGCGCGGATTCCGGGCTCAGCACCGCCAGCACGCGCCCGGCGCTTATCACACTGCCAAAACCAATGTTGATGAGTTTCATAGCCCCTCCGCCTGTGCGTTATTCGATGTTCTGCGTCTGCTCGCGGATCTTCTCCAGCTCCGCCTTGATCTCGACCACGGTGCGGGCCTGCTCGATATCGTTGCCCTTGGAGCCGATGGTATTGGCCTCGCGGTTGAACTCCTGCAGCAAAAAGTCCAGCTTGCGGCCGATGGCTCCGCCGCCTGTCAGCATGGCATCAAGCTGCGACAGGTGGCTTCTCAAACGCACCGTCTCTTCATCCACGGCGATTTTGTCGGCGTAGATGGCAGCCTCCTGCAAGATGCGGCTTTCATCGATGGATGTGCTCTGCAGCACCTCCTGCATCTTCTGCGTGAGCCTTGCACGGTACTCCGCCAGCGTGACGGGGCTTCGCGCCTCTACCTTCTCCACAAGCGACAAAATGGTGGCAGCTCTGCTGCGCAGATCGGCCTCAAGTGCAGCGCCCTCGGCCGCGCGCATGGCGGAGAACTTCTCCAGCGCTTCGTCCACGGCGCAGAGAACATCCTCTGTGAGCTGCTGCTCATCCTCAGGCTGCTTCTCCACCAGGAAAACATCGGAAAAACGCGAAAGCGCAGTGACGGAAATGTCGTCCTGAACACCGTAGTCCGATGCCAGCGCGCGCATCGCGGACAGATACCCCTCTACCAGCGGCCGGTTCAGCGAGATCTGAACATCGCCGCCCTCGGCCGTATTCACCGAGATAAACACGTCGACCTTGCCGCGGGAGATCTCCTGCTTGACGCGCGCCTTTACGCTGTCCTCGGCAAAGCCGAACACGCGCGGCAGCTTGACGCCGACATCGAGATAGCGGTTGTTGACGGAGCGAATCTCCACGGTGAACTCCCGGCCGTGTACAGCCGTCACCGCCCGGCCATAGCCGGTCATACTTTTAATCAAGGCAGCTTCCTCCCTGTCTCAGCCCTTACGGCAGCATACCGCAGCCGCAGGCAGAATGTTAATCGTTCCCCACCGGTTCGCTCTTGGTCAGCGTGACCGCGATGGAGTATTCGCCGATGACGCCAGCATCGGGATAGCCGTCAATATAGACCGTAACGGGCACCTGATACGTACCTGCCTGTGTGCAGCCGGTCATATCCGCCACCACGCGCAGACTGCTCGACGAAATATTATTGATATCCGACACACTGGCGCGAACCGTGACCTGCACAAGCTGCGTCATGCTGCTGGGCGTAAATCCGTCCGGCGTATTGATAAAGGCGATATTTGTCGCACGGATGACGGCTGTCTCTTTATTCTTGATACGGATGGTAACGGTGGCCTGTTCCTCGCCGCTGACGTTCTGCGCGCCGTCGGGAATGATGATCGGGAAGAGCAGCACTTCACTGCTGTTTTTGATTGAGGCCAGGTCGATGTTGCCCAGCACAATTTTGTTCAGCGCGTCGAGCACCGTCGAATCACCGGCAAGCGTGATGGACTGGGGATCAATCTCATACGAGACATCCTTGGCAGTCGCGCCGCCGCCGTCGATGAATTCCACATCCAGCGGCACTGACTTGTGCTTGATGACGTTCAGCGTAACCTCGACAACGTCAGTATTGGTTGTGAGCATTTCGGTATCAACCGGTTCGCCGTTTTCATCAAGCAGCGTAAACTGCAGCGTCTCGGTCACGGTCTTATCCAGATTCGTTCTGCTCATGCTCACCTGCGCGCAGGCAATGGTATTGACCACTTCCTCGGGGCCTTCGACGGTGATGGTCTCATAGTCGAACGCGCGGCTGTCGAGCATATAGCCATCGGCGATTTCGACCCCGGAAAAATCGCCCACCACTTCGACCGGCTTGGACACGAGCCGCTGCACGGTGAAGCTGACGGTGCTGGGCTTGCGGTCATAGATGGTCACGGCTGACTGCTGCACGGAGTTCGGCAGCGTCAGATCATACGCGATTGTATATTCCTTTGCGCTTCTGACCTTGGACACGTCGACAACGGCGACAATCTCCTCCTGATTCTGCTCGAGCTTCTTGAGATCGGAGTTTTTCCCGGAGAAGTGCGCCGTAACGGTCACATCCTTGCCCTCGGTGATGACAAGCCCCTGATCCTCACGCAGCACCTCTTCGCCGGAAAAGCTGACGGGAATGCCGGTTATCGTTGTGTCGCCCTCAGGGTTGACAATCGTAACGACGTAGACCCACAGCAAAATGGCGGCCAGCAGCGATATAATCATGGTAATAAGATTACTTTTCTTCATGGTGTGATCCAGTCCTCTTGACAATGCGGTTTTTCACTTTGCCGAAGATGCCGCGCTGCGCGCGTTCGGTGTTGTCGATCAGCTCGTTGGTCAAAAGCTTCTCCAGCGTCTGCGGCGCAAGATGCCGCTTGAGCATACCGCCGATGGCCACGGAGATCGTGCCCGTCTCCTCAGAGACGATCACGACCACGGCGTCAGAGACTTCGCTCGTGCCGATGCCCGCGCGGTGGCGGGTGCCGAGATCGCTGGAAAGGTGCGTGTTCTCAGACAGCGGCATCACGCAGCCGGCCGCAGCCACACGGCCCTGGCGGATGATGACCGCGCCGTCATGCAGCGACGCCTTGGGGAAAAAGAGGTTTCTGAGAAGCTGCTCGGTCGTTTTGGCGTCGATCAGCGTGCCTGTCTTGAAATATTCCTCGAGCGAGACATTGCGCTCGAACGCCAGCAGCACACCCACGCGCTCTTTCGACATGATCTCGCACGCGCTCACGGTGGCGGCGATGGCCATTTCCTCGGCGCTGCGGTTTGACGGCGCGTTTACGAGGTTGATAAAGAAGCGGCTCCCCACCTTCTCCAATGCCCGGCGGAGCTCCGGCTGGAACACGATGACCAGTGCGATCACGCCCATTTCGAGAATGCGCTCGAGAATCCAGTTGAGCGCATACATATGGGCGATGTCCGTAATCCACGTCACAACCAGCAGCGCCAGAATGGCAATGGCGACTCTGGCCGAGCTGGTGGAGCGAATAAAACGAAGGACCGTATAGATAATAAAAGCAACAACAAGGATATCAAGGATATCCATGATGCCGATTTTAGGAAGCGCGTAGATAATATCCTGAAAAAAAGAACGAATGGCTGCCATGAGCGATTCTCCTGCCAATCCCTGTAATCATGTGCATACACATGTTTATAATCACGGGTATTATACTGCAAAAGATGTCTGCGCGCAAGTGCCGCCACGGAAAAAACAAATTGTTTAAGGATTTTTCAGAATTTCTGCGAACGTATCCGTTTCTGCTTCGGTATTGAAGGCGCAGAAGCTGACCCGCACCGTTCCGGTCTTCACGCTGCCTGCGCTCTCGTGCGCAAGCGGCGCGCAGTGCAGTCCCGCACGCACGCACACGCCGTGTGCGGCGAGCCGCTGCGCCGTGTACTCGCAGTCCTCTCCCTCCAGCAGAAACGACACCACGCCCGTCTGGTCGTGTCCGGCAGAGTACACACGTACATCGGCCATCGCGCTCAGCTTCTGCACCAGACGCAGCCGCAGCGCGCGCTCATGCGCGGCGATTTTGTCAAGTCCTGTCTGCCGGATAAACCGCAGTCCCTCGCGCAGCGCGCAGATGCCGCACACATTCTGCGTGCCCGCCTCGGCGCGGTCGGGCAAAAAGCCGGGCATTTCGCGCAGCGCCGAAATGCTGCCCGTGCCGCCCTCGATGAGCGTCTCTGGCAGCTGCCCGCAGACCAGAATCCCCGTCCCCTGCGCGCCGTAGAGCCCCTTGTGGCCCGGCATGGCGAGAAACGCCGCGTGCAGCTTTTTGAGTGACACCGGCAAAATCCCCGCCGACTGCGACGCGTCCAGCACGAATGGCACGCCGCGCGCATGGCAGAGGTCTGCGATGCTCTGCACCGGCAGTTCGTAGCCGAATACGTTCGACACGTGCGTGCAGACAACTGCCTTCGTATCCTCCGTGACGGCGGCGTCGAACGCGCGCAGCGTGTCCTCAGGCGAAAAGAGTGTTCTGCCCGCAATCACGGTCTGCGCGCCCAGCTTGTAGAGCGGCCGTACCACGGCGTTGTGCTCAAAGCCTGAAATCACGACCCGGTCGCCGGGGCTGACCAGCGTCTTGATGGCGAGATTCAGCGCGTGCGTGGCGTTCATGGTGAAGACGATCTCCTCCGGCCGCGCGTCAAACAGCTCTGCCGCCTGCGCGCGGCAGTCATAGACCGCCTCGTCGGCGTGCATCGCGACCGCATAGCCGCCGCGTCCGGGGCTTGAGAGTGTCTGCATCGCGGTTTTCGCCGCCTCACAGACCTGCAGCGGCTTCTGCAGGGTGGTAGCCGCACTGTCAAAATAGATCATAGCTCCGCCTCCTGGCACACACCGTTGGGAAAGCATCGGTAGATCTGCACAAACGCCGCGCTGTAAACGCGTAGCGCCCCGGCCGCGTGCGCGCCGTCGGCCGCCGTCACCCGCAGCACATATCCGCAGCCCTGCTCCGTGAGCTGCTTCGGCGCGCGCTGCAGCTGCACCGCAATCCCGAGCTGCTGTAAAACGTTCCGGCCGCTCTGCGCCGCGGTAAACGAACGGAATGTGAATGCATAAATAAACATAGAAGTATTCCCTCCCAGAATTATCGTATGCCTTTCGACCGTTTTCCGTCACACAGAATTCTCGAAAAATGCAGCTTTTTTGAACAAAAAGAAGTTGACAACCCTATCCAGTCGTGTATAATATTTATGAACAAGTTATGATAGAGGTCGCGGATGACATGAGTACGCTCCGTAACCGGCCGGCGCCGGGAGCTGAAAGGGGATTCCGCCGAAGGAGCTGCGCAGCGCCCGGTGCGCAGTAGCCTGGGCCGAAGGAGAATATCTTTCGGACTGTCACGAAAGTGGAGCGCTGTCATGTACGAAACATTCGAACGTCTGTTGCGTCATGATGCTATCATGACGCAATTTCCTTATGAAAGGAAGTAGCTTTATGGACTTCTATGCAACCATCTTTTCCCTGCTGCCGCCGATCATCGCCATTGCGCTGGCGCTGATCACGAAGGAGGTCTACTCCTCGCTCTTCATCGGCATCTTTGTCGGCGGCCTGCTCTTTACCAACTTCAATCTTGTCGGCACGCTGGAGCATATCTTTGTCGACGGCATGGTTGGCTCTGCCCTGTCTGACGCGTATAATGTCGGCATCCTCGTTTTCCTCGTCATTCTCGGCATCATGGTCATACTCATGAACCGGGCCGGCGGCTCGGCCGCGTTCGGCCGCTGGGCTGCCGCGCATGTCAAGACCAGGGTCGGCGCGCAGCTGGCTACCATCGCCCTCGGCGTACTGATCTTCATCGACGACTACTTCAACTGCCTCACCGTCGGCTCTGTCATGCGTCCGCTCACCGACCGGCATGGGATCTGCCGCACCAAGCTGGCGTATTTGATCGACGCCACGGCCGCGCCTGTGTGCATCATCGCGCCCATCTCGTCGTGGGCCGCAGCCGTCTCCGGCTTTGTCGACGGTGCAAACGGCCTGCAGCTGTTCATCAGCGCCATTCCGTACAACTTCTACGCGATTTTGACCATCGTCATGATGGTAACGCTGGCCGTGGGCAAGTTTGAGTACGGCCCCATGCGTCTGGCTGAGATGAGCGAGCACCTGAACGAAAACGAACGCCTGCGTCAAGCCGGTGCGGCGGACGCAGACACCGGCAAAGAAAACCAGGTCAGTCCGCGCGGCAGCGTCATCCATCTGGTGCTGCCCATCGTCGTACTGATCGGCTGCTGCATCGTCGGCATGATCTACTCGGGCGGCTTCTTCACCGCGGGCGAAGACGGCTACCTCAACTTCATTGTCGCCTTCTCCAATTCCGACGCGTCGGTCGGACTGATGTTCGGTTCGTTCGCCGCACTGGTCTTTACCATTGTATTCTATCTTCTCACGCGGGTTCTCAATTTCCATGACTGCATGGCTTCCATCCCCGAGGGCTTCAAGTCGATGGTCCCCGCAATTCTGATCCTGACCTTCGCCTGGACGCTGAAGGCTATGACCGACTCACTCGGCGCAAAGGAATATGTTGCCGGTATTGTGGACTCGGTCGCGCACAACGGCGCGCTTATGAGCCTTCTGCCTGCGCTGGTGTTCCTGGTGGGCTGCGGCTTGTCCTTCGCCACCGGCACATCGTGGGGCACGTTCGGCATCCTCATCCCCATCGTGGTCGACGTGTTCAACTCCAACCTTGGCAACGAGCTGATGATTATTGCCATCTCCGCCTGCATGGCCGGCGCTGTCTGCGGAGACCACTGCTCGCCCATCTCCGATACCACCATCATGGCCTCTGCCGGCGCGCAGTGTGAGCACATCAGCCACGTGTCCACACAGCTTCCGTACGCGCTGACCGTTGCTGCGGTGTCACTTGTGTGCTACATCCTCGCTGGCTTTATCCGCAGCTGGTACATCTGCCTGCCGCTCGGCATCGTGCTGATGGTCGGAACCCTTCTCGTCATCAAGGCCGTCACCGCAAAGAACGCGGCATAATATTCATAGCTGCAAAAAGCTGCGGACAGCATTGCTGTCCGCAGCTTTTATGTTTCTTCCAGCAGACAAACCGCATGTGCGGCGATGCCCTCGCCTGCGCCGGTGAAGCCCAGATGCTCCTCGGTGGTAGCTTTCACGCTCACCTGTGATACATCCAATGAAAGTGCACCGGCGATATTTTGCCGCATGGCGTCAATATGCGGTACAAGCTTTGGCCTTTGCGCGATGACGGTCGCGTCGATGTTGCTGATGGCGTAACCCATCAGGCGTCCTTTTACCTCGCGCAGAAGCGCGATACTGTCCGCACCCAGATACCGCCCGTCCGTGTCGGGAAAGAGCTTTCCGATATCGCCCAACGCTGCTGCGCCAAGCAGCGCATCCATCACCGCGTGCACCAGCACGTCCGCATCCGAATGGCCGTCGAGCCCCTTCTCATACGGAATGTTCACGCCGCCCAGAATGAGCTTTCTTCCCGGCACGAGCCGGTGTACATCATAGCCGTGACCAATTCTCACAGGCGCTGCCTTCCTTTCAAAACCGCCTCTGCAAACGCGAGGTCAATGGGCGTGGTGATCTTGAGGTTTTCCTCGCTGCCGTCCGTCAGCTGCACAGGCATCCCCATGGCCTCGACGGCAGAGCAGTCGTCGGTAATGGCGAGCTTTTTCTGCTGCGCGTTTTCCAGCGCGCCGCACAAAAGCTCAAAATCAAATACCTGCGGCGTCTGCACGGCAAAGAGCGTTTTCCGGTCGGGCGTGGCCTCCACCACACCGCGCGTGGAAACCTTGATGGTATCCTTCACAGGCACCGCCGGCGCCGCCGCGCCGAATTTTGCTGCCTTGGCGATGGTGCGCGCAATGATCTCGTCTGTCACGAGCGGCCTGGCGCCGTCGTGCACCGCGACAAGCTGTGTCTTGTCCGACGCCTCGCGCAGCCCGTTCATGACCGACTGCATCCGGTCTTCCCCGCCGGGCACGACCATGCGCACCTTGGAATACGCGGCAGCAAGCTCGCTCATCCGCTCGAGCAACTCCTTGCGCGTGACGACAATGATCTCGTCGACCTGTACAGCCTGCTCAAACGCCTCTAATGTGCGGCAGATGACCGGCATGCCGTCCAGCTCCGCCATGATCTTGTCCGTACCGCCCATGCGCGAGGCATTGCCCGCCGCCACGATCACCGCTGTGCAGTACGGGTGATTGAGCGCGCGGCGCACGCGCAGCGCCTTGCGATAAACCTTGCTCAGTTCCATCATTTCAGCTCCTGTACAAGTGTTTTAAACGTCTGCCCGCGCACCATGAAGTTCTTGAACTGGTCAAACGCAGCGCACGCGGGCGACAGCGTGACCACGTCGCCGCACACGGCGCTCTTTTGCGCCAGAAGCACCGCTTCGGCCAGTGTTTCAGCCTGCAGAATCACCGGCGTGTCGGGCTTGTATTCCGGCGCGGCCAGTACCGCCGCGCGGATCTTATCCGCCGTCGCGCCGCAGAGAATGAGCGTTCTGACATGCGCGCAGACCTCCGGGCCCAGCGCGTCAAACGGGATATGTTTGTCGTAACCTCCCGCGATCAGAATGACCTTTTGATTAAATGCATGCAGACCGGCAATAGTGCGCGTGGGGCTGGACGCGATGGAGTCGTTGTAATAGCGCACGCCGTGAAGCTCCCGCACCAGCTCGATGCGGTGCTCCACGCCGCCAAAGCTCACAGCCACAGCGCGGATATCCCCGTCGGACGCGAGGCCCTCGACTGCGCAGGCCGCGGCCATATAGTTTTCCACGTTGTGCACGCCCGGGATGCGGATGTCCCGCGCGTCCATGATCTTCACGCCGTTTCGCAGGATCTCTCCGTTTTGCAGGTATACGCCGTTTTCGGGCCTGCCCATACGAGAGAATTTTTCCACACTGCCCGGCGCTGTTGCGGCGAAGCCATTTGTGATGGCGTTGTCCATATTGACGATCAGCTTGCCGTTCTTGCTCTGGTGCAAATACACGTTCTGTTTGGACGCGACATATTCTGCCATATCCCTGTGTATATCCAGATGGTTGGGCGCAAGGTTCGTCACAACCGCGATATCCGCCGAGCGCGTCATGGTCATGAGCTGGAACGAGCTCAGTTCCACCACCGCGATATCATCCGGCTGCATCTGATTTGCCTGCGGCAGCAGCGGGCTTCCGATGTTGCCGCCCACCCAGACGCGCCTGCCGGCGTGCTCAAGGATTTTTGCGATGAGCGTGGTGGTGGTTGTCTTTCCGTCTGACCCGGTCACGGCAATGATTCTGCACGGGCAAACCTCGAAAAATGCCTCCATCTCGGAGGTGATGAGCGCGCCCTGTTGGCGCAGATGGCGCAGCGCCGGAATCTCCGGGTGCATGCCCGGCGTGCGGAAGACGACGTCTGCACGCAATCCGTCGAGGTAGTCCGGTCCGACGTGCAGCATAGCTCCCTGCTGCTCGAGCTCCAGCACCTCACCGTCGAGCTGTTCACGCGGCGTTTTGTCGCACGCACAGACAGAAATCCCGCGCGCCAGCAGCATCCGGACGAGCGGCCGGTTGCTCACGCCGATGCCCAGTACCGCCACACGTTTGCCCGCAAGGGCAGTAAAATATTGTGAAACGAGTTCATTCATAACGTCTGCCTCGCAATTGCATATGAAGTATGGTTTATTATATCCTGCATACCGCAGAAATGCAATCCATTTGACATTCGCGGCAAGATAAAGTACAATAGCAGCGCGACCGGGCCGGACAGTCGCGTGAGCAGCGCCGAAAGGCCGCTCATGAGGAAAGTCCGGGCTCCACAGGGCAAGGATAACGGGTAACGCCCGCCGAAGGCGACTTCAGGAAAAGTGCAACAGAGATATACCGCTGCGTCCGGCAAGTCCGCGCCCCTTCAAAAAACTGGGGAAAGGAGTTGCAGCGAAATGGACGAGCTTTGCCGCTTGCGGCGAAGCGAGGGATATGGAGCATGCAACGGCGTAGTAAGGGTGGAAAGGTGCGGTAAGAGCGCACCCGGTGGCTCGAGAGTGCCCACCGCTGTAAACTCTATCCGGAGCAACACCGCAGAGGAGACAAGGCTTGCCCGGCCGTCTCCGAGAAGGTGGCTGGAGCGCACCGGCAACGGTGCGCCTAGATAGATGACTGTCGATCACAGAACCCGGCTTACAGGCCCGGTCGCAAGCAAAGCCCCGCAGGGATACTCCCTGCGGGGCTTTCAGCGTGTCGAAAAAGCCTCGCAGAGTTTCGCGCCCGCAGGCGCGCTGCAAGTGTGCAGGCTGTCCGCCTTTGGCGGACAGCTCGTGCGCGCAGCAGGCCGCGGCCTGTTGTCGAAAAACTCCAAAGGAGTTTTTCGACAGCCTAAAAGCCCCGCAGGGATACTCCCTGCGGGGCTTTGCATAACCGTCGAAACAATCATACAATCCGACTTCAGCCTGATTCTGCCGGAAATTCCGGCAGGCTTTTGTATCTCAATCCGTCTCCAGCGACACCTTGCCGTCTGTGACGCTCACGCGGATGGCGTGCAGCGGCTCGACAAAGCTCTCAATGATATGCTGGGCAATGGGGTCTTCCACGTCCTTCTGGATGGTTCGGCGCAGATTGCGCGCGCCGTAGGCCACAGAGTACGACTTCTCCACCAGATACGAAAGCAGGCTCTCGTCCCACGAGAATTCAATGCCGCGATCAATGAGCGACTGTGAAAGCTCGTGGAGCATGATGCCCGCGATATCGCAGAAGTTCTCCTCCGAGAGCTTGTTGAAGCAAACGACCTCGTCGACGCGGTTGATAAACTCAGGCCGCAGGAACTCGCCAAGCGCCTTGACGGCCTTTTCCCTGCTCTGCTCCGTCAGCGTCCGGCCGAAGCCCACCGAGCCGTCCTTACGGTCGGAGCCTGCGTTGGAGGTCATGATGATGACGGTGTTTTCAAAATTCACGACCCGGCCCTGTGCGTCGGTGATACGGCCGTCGTCAAGGATCTGCAGCAGGATGTTGAGCACGTCCGGGTGTGCCTTTTCCAGCTCGTCAAACAGGATCACGGCATACGGACGGCGGCGGATTTTTTCCGTCAGCTGTCCCGCCTCGTCGTAGCCGATATAGCCGGGAGGAGAGCCGATGAGCTTGGATACGCTGTGCTTTTCCATGTACTCGGACATATCCAGCCGGATGAGCGACTCGACCGACTCAAACAGCTCGTTTGCAAGGCACTTGACCAGCTCCGTCTTGCCCACGCCGGTGGAGCCGACAAAGATGAACGACACCGGGCGCTTTTTCACACTGATGCCCACGCGGCTGCGGCGGATGGCGGCAGACACGGCGTGCACAGCCTCATCCTGACCGACAATATGCTCTTTCAAGCGCTTTTCCAGATTCTGCAGCTGCTCAAATTCCTGCGCGCGGATCTTGCTGGCCGGGATCTTGGTCCACAGCTCAATGATGCGCGCGAGATTGTCAATGGTGAGCGCAGGCTTCGGCTCCTCTTCCAGCAGCGCAATCTCCTTATCGAGCTGCAGGTTGCGGCTTCTGAGCGTTGCCATTCGCTCATAGTCGTCCTGCGTCTTTTCTGCGCTTTCCAGCAGCATATTGAGCTCGAGCGTAATATCTGCACGCTCTTTTTTCAGTTCTTCCAGCTTACCGATGGTCTTGTTGCGCAGATTCACATCCGAGCACGCCTCATCGATGAGGTCGATGGCCTTGTCGGGCAGGAACCGGTCTGTGATGTAGCGCTCAGATAGAATCACGGCCTGCCGCGCGATCTCAGGCGAGATCTCCACGCCATGGAAGGCTTCATAGTAGTGCGAAATCCCGCGCAGAATGGCGATGGACTCTTCAATCGTCGGCTCATTTACCGTGACGGGCTGGAATCGGCGCTCGAGCGCGGAGTCCTTTTCGATATGCTTGCGGTATTCCGTAAATGTGGTCGCACCGATGACCTGGATCTCGCCGCGCGAGAGCGCAGGCTTGAGGATATTGGCTGCGTTCATCGAGCCCTCGGCGTCGCCAGCGCCGACCAGATTGTGCACCTCGTCGATCACGAGGATGATGTTGCCGAGCTTCCTGACCTCGTCAATGAGACCCTTCATGCGGCTTTCAAACTGGCCCCTGAACTGCGTGCCGGCGACCAGCGCCGTCATATCCATGAGGTAGACCTCTTTATTTTGCAGCTTATACGGCACCTGCTTTTCCGCGATGCGCTGCGCAAGACCCTCGGCGATGGCCGTCTTGCCGACGCCCGGCTCGCCGATCAGGCAGGGGTTGTTCTTCTGCCTGCGGTTGAGGATTTGGATGACGCGCTCGGTCTCAACCTCGCGGCCGACGATCTTGTCAAGCTCACCGTTTCGCGCGCGCTGCGTCAGATTCTGACAGTAGGTGTCGAGGAATTTGTGCTTCTTGTTCTTCTGCCCGTTCGGCTTATCGCCGCGCGGCGGCTGCTGTTCAGGCCGGTCTTCCTTGCGCGCGGGCAGATCGTCTGCGTTATTCCCGGCGTTTCCGAAGAGCTTGTTGAGAAACGGGAACGTGGCCGTCTGGCTGTCGTTGTCCTCCTCATCCGCCTCGTCGCCGGACTCGTCATTCTGCGTAGCGAGCATACCCTCGAGCCCGTGCATCGCCTCGTTCATCTCGCCGTTCAGGCTGTCGATATCCTCGTCGGACAAGCCCATGCGCTGCATCATATCATCCACGGGCTTCAGGCCCAGCTCGCGCGCACACTTCAGGCAGAGTCCTTCATTCACGGTCTTCCCGTTTTCCAGCTTCGTGATAAAGATCACGGCGATATTCTTTTTACATCTGGAACAATACGTAGGTTTCATGCTGGTATCTCCTTATCTGCCCGCCAGCGCGCAGCTGCGCAGGGGCGGACCTGGAACAATATTAGCGCCAGTATAGCACAAGGCGGCAAAAAAGCCAAACGCCAAATACCGGCGGAAACAGTAACATTTTACGGCACAAACAGGACTCCCTGCCCGCTTCCAAGCAAAATTGCCGAACCATCATCGCGCATCACCACGGCGGTCGCGGCAGCGGTATTCTCCTGTTCGGCATAGACGTTCAGCGCTTGGTCGTAGATGGTGAGCTGCTGCGCAGTCAGCACCGCTACATACCCGCCGGCGGCGGACACATCAAGAATCTGCGCATCGGTCGATAGCGTTCCGAGCGCCTCACCGTCCTGGCCGACCGTCACCACGCGGTAGCGGTTGCCCGCCTTATACATATTCAGCGTCAGCGTCAAAAATCCGCTCCCGCCGAAGGTGAAGTCCTTGAGATAGGCGTCGGCATAGTCGTACTTGCCCAGCCGCGCGCCCTCGGCCGTAAGAAAGCTCACGCTGCTCTCGCCCACGGCGCAGAGCGTCGCGGCGTCTGTGAATTTCAGATCGTAGATCATCTCGTTTCCGAGCGAGATTGTCTTTTCGATCTGGTCGGAGTCGGTTTTCAGCAGCACAACGCTGCTTTCGTAGATACCGCCGCTCTGGCCCATGGACACGCAGGCCAGCGTCTTTGCGCCGCTGTTCACGGTACACAGCGGCAGAAACTGGCTCGAAGACAGCCAGCGGTAGATCATCTGCTGCTTGTCATTGTATACATATGCCACGGTCTTGTATCCGCTCTCGGACGAGACATAGCAGATGCTGCCGTCAGAAGCGATATCCGCGTCAAAGATCGGCTCGGTCGTGGAAACGCTCAGCACCTCGCCCTTTGACGCGTGCGCCGCGACAAGACAGTAGCCGCCCGCGTCATATGCCATGGCGAACTTGCCGCCGCAGTTGACCTGCGGCGTTGTGAGCGACGCAAGTACCGCCGAGAGTTCCCCTCCCTGATCGGTATACACGCGCAGGCCAGACACTGATGCAATGGCAAGCGAACCGTTTACATCCGCGTACTGGTTGGCGCTGTGCGCGTCAAAGGTGATGCGCTCGGCTTCTGCCGCGCTTCTCACGTCGAGATAGCGTACAAAGCGCCTTGCCGCGTCAAGATTCAGGCTGTCGCGAAACACATACAGCGCAACAGCCGCGCACACAAACACCGCCAGCAGCACAAATACCACCACGCGCTTTGCCGCACGGTGCGGACGCCTTGTGTTCAGTTTTGAAACATTATCCGACATCGAACGCTGCCTTTCCGTCGTCATACCAGAGTTTCGTCATGTAAAGCCCGCCGGGCGGCACCGTAGGGCCGGCAGCGGTGCGGTCGCCGTCAAGCAGAATCTTTTCGACCTGCTCGGGCGGAAATTTCCCCTCGGCGGCATAGACGACCGTCCCGGCCATCGCGCGCGCCATGTTGTAGAGAAAACCGTTGGCGCAGACCCTGAGCGAGATCAAATCGCCGTCGCGCTGCACATCATAATAGTATACGGTGCGCACGGTGCTTTTGACCTCAGTGCCGACCGAGCGCACGGCGGCAAAGTCGTGCGTGCCGACAAACTGCTGCGCCGCGCGCTGCATCACGGTCTCATCGAGGTGCTTGGGATAGAACCAGGCGCGGTTTACATAAAAAGGGTCGCGGATGCGGGAATTATAGATGAGATAGGTATATTCCTTGCGCACACACGAGCCGATGGCATTGAAGCCCTCGTGCACGTCCATCGCGCCGGTAACGACGATATCCTCCGGCAGATGGGTGTTGAGCGCGTATGGAAGCCGGTCTGCCGGGATGCGCGCAGCGGTACGGAAATTGGCCACATAGACACGCGCGTGCACGCCTGCGTCGGTGCGGCCGCAGCCGGTCATGTGCACCGGATGGCCCACCACCATTTCCGCGGCCCTTTCCAGCGTTTCGCCAACCGTGACTTGCGTCTTCTGCACCTGCCAGCCGTGGTAGGCCGTACCGAGGTATTTTAAAAACAGCGCAATATTCCGCATACGTCCTCCAGTTATTTTACAGCCCGCACACGCGCAGCGCGACCACGCCGGCAACCAGCACAAGCCCCAGCGCGTAGGCTGCATAGTCGCGGCCAGCGTAACGCAGCTGATGAAGCCGCGTGCGGCCCTCACCGCCGTGATAGCAGCGGCACTCCATCGCAGTCGCCAGCTCATCGGCCCGGCGGAACGCGCTGATAAACAGCGGCACCAGAATCGGCACCATCGCCTTGGCGCGCGCAATGATGTTGCCGGACTCAAAATCCGCGCCTCTTGCCTTCTGCGCAGACATGATCTTGTCGGTCTCCTCAATGAGCGTGGGGATAAAGCGCAGCGCGATGCACATCATCATCGCCAGCTCGTGCACCGGCACATGCAGCTTCTTGAGCGGGCCCAGAAGGCTCTCCAGTCCGTCAGTGAGCGCAATGGGCGACGTTGTATACGTCAGCATAAATGTGCCCGTTACGAGCATGGTGATGCGCAGCATCATGAAAATGGCGTTCATAACGCCCTGCCTTGTGATCCTGAAGATCCAGAACTGCACCAGCACATCACCCTGCGAGTAAAAGAGGTTCAAAACCGCCGTCAGCAGAATGATGAACAGCAGCGGCTTCATTCCGCGCAGAATCACCTTCAGCTGAATCTTCGACGCAGCGATGACCGCCGCCAGCGTCACAAGCACCAGCGCGTAGGACACGAACCATTTTGCCAGAAACAGCGCCACAATATAGAGAATAACCCATACGAGCTTTGTGCGCGGGTCGAGTTTGTGGATGACGGTCGTACCCGGGAAAAACTGGCCGAGCGTGATATCCTTAAGCATCGCGGCCGCCCCCTTTCAGCATGGAAAGCAGCTGCTGCGCGCCCTGCTCGACCGTGAACACCGAGCTGTCCACGTCCGCGCCCAGCTTTTCAAGCTGCATGAACACCTGCGTCACGCGCGGCACGTTGAGACCAAGCGCCACCAGCTCGGCGGCATGTGAAAAGACCTCCTCCGGGCTTCCGGTCATGGCGAGCGCACCGTGATCCATGACGATGAGCCTGTCCACGTTCGAGGCGATCTCCTCCATGCTGTGGCTGACCATGATGACGGCTGCGTTCTGCGAGCGCTGATAGTCGCGGATGTTCTGCAGGATGCTCTGCCGGCCCACAGGGTCCAGACCCGCCGTCGGCTCATCGAGAATCAGCACATCCGGTTCCATCGCGATCACGCCCGCGATGGCCACACGCCGCTTCTGCCCGCCGGAGAGGTCAAACGGCGATTTTTCCATGTTTTCTTTGTCGATGCCGACAAAACCCGCCGCGCGATAGACGCGGGCGCGGATCTCATCGTCAGAAAGGCCCATATTTTTCGGGCCAAACGCAATATCCTTGTACACCGTCTCTTCAAAGAGCTGATACTCCGGGTACTGGAACACCAGGCCCACCTTGAAGCGCGTCTGACGCGTGAATTTGGCGTCGCTCCAGATATCCCTGCCGTCAAAGAGCACCTGTCCGCTCGTGGGCTTCAGAAGCCCGTTCATATGTTGGATGAGCGTCGATTTGCCGGAGCCCGTGTGGCCGATGAGGCCCACGAATTCGCCCGGCGCGATGGAAACAGACACATCCTGCAGCGCGGCATGCTCAAACGGCGTGCCCGCGCTGTAGATATGTGAGACATTTTGTAGTTCGATGATTGGAGTCAAGTTTCTGTCCTCCGATTCTGGCGGGAATGCTGCAGGCAGCTGAAAATCGCCTGCGCGCAGTCTTCAACGGAAAGCGCACACAGCGGCACGTCGACGCCCGCCTGCCGCAGCCGGTACAGAAGCTGCGTCGTCTCAGGCACGCTGAGGCCCACACGCTGCAGAAGCTCCACCTGTGGGAAAACCTGCTGCGGCGTGCCGTCGGCGACGATCTTTCCGTCTGCCATGGCGATGACGCGGTCGGCCAGCGCCGCCTCATCCATGTGGTGCGTAATCAGCACCACCGTGATCTTTGATTCGCGGTTGAGCCGCAGAATGGTCTGCAGCACCTCCTGCCGGCCGCGCGGGTCAAGCATCGCCGTCGGCTCGTCGAGCACGATGCACTTCGGCTGCATGGCGATCACGCCTGCGATGGCGATGCGCTGCTTCTGTCCGCCGGAGAGCAAATGCGGCGCGTGCTTGCGGTATTCGTACATCCCGACGGCCTTGAGCGCATCGTCCACACGCCTGCGGATCTCGTCCGACGGTACGCCGAGATTCTCCGGCGCGAAAGCCACATCCTCTTCGACCACGTTCGACACGATCTGATTGTCGGGATTCTGAAATACCATGCCCACCTGCTGGCGGATGGCGAGCAGCAGGCTTTCATCCAGCGTGTCCATCCCGTAGACGTGGACGCTGCCGCCGAGCGGCAGCAAAATGGCGTTGAAATGCTTGGCCAGCGTCGATTTGCCGCAGCCGTTGTGGCCGAGCACGGCCACGAAGCTCCCCTGCCCGATGGAAAGATTCAGCCCCTGAAAGACCTGGATGCCCTCACGGCCATCGGGATTGGGGTAGGTATAGACCAGATTTTTTACTGTGATTGCCTGATTTTCCATACCCAGCCTCTATTCTCTCGTCCACCGGCCGGTGCTGCCGCACGGCAATACAAGGCCGCTGTCAGTCACAGGCAGGCCAAGCTCTCCGCAGTCCGTATGCCCGCCGAAGCGCGGACAGACGATGCTGCCCAGAAGATATCCCAGCACCGACGGGGCGAGCCCCGTGGTATAGGAGTTGATGATGATGAAAAGCGGATCGTCGGACAGCACGCGGCTGACCAGCTGCACAAAGGGATACAGGTTTTCCTCCAGCTTCCAGATCTCGCCCGAAGGCCCGCGGCCATACGACGGCGGGTCCATGATGATTGCGTCATATTTTCTGCCGCGGCGGATCTCCCGCTCGACAAATTTCGCGCAGTCATCCACAATCCAGCGGATGGGCTTTTCCGCAAGGCCCGACGCACGCGCGTTCTCCTTGGCCCAGGCGACCATGCCCTTCGCCGCGTCGACGTGGCAAACGCCCGCGCCGGCGGCAGCTGCGGCCAGCGTTGCGCCGCCCGTATAGGCGAACAGGTTCAGCACCTGAACCGGCCTGCCCGCGCCGCGGATGCGGTCCATAATGAAATCCCAGTTCGCTGCCTGCTCGGGGAACACGCCCGTATGCTTAAAGTTCATGGGCTTTACGTTGAAGGTCAGCTCGCCGTAGCGCACCTGCCACGCTTCGGGCAGGCGCAGGTTTGACCACTTGCCGCCGCCCGTGGACGAGCGGGAATACTTCGCGTCATAATTGTTCCAGAGGGGATCGTTCTTCGGCGTCGACCAGATGACCTGCGGGTCGGGCCGCACAAGCACGAACTCGCCCCAGCGCTCAAGCTTTTCGCCGCCGGAGGTATCGATTACCTCATAATCCTTCCATTTGTCTGCTAACCACATAGCTTTCTCCAGTATCTTTTTCTCTATTATTACGGGTTCTGCGCACCAAGGCCGGTATTGTCGCTCCACTCGTCGCCGTCTGACGGCTCAGACGTGCCGTCCCGTCCGCCGATGAGATCGGAGATCCAATCGCTCATCCGGTCCTCCTCGTCCTCGTCGACCGGCAGATCGTCCTCGTCATGGATATAACATTCGACACTGATGGCGTCGACGTCGGGCGACACGGCGGCAAAGTAGCCCGCGGGGACTGTAACAGTCGAGAGCACATATGCCTGATCCTGCACCACGATGCCGCGCACCGGGAATGCTCTTGCCACGTCGAGCAGGCCCACCTCATAGGTCTCATTCCCCTCGACAAGCGCGCAGTATTCATTCGCCACATGGCCCGATTCCTGACAGATGTTCACCATCTTGTGCACATCACAGCTCTGCGTCGGCACGTCGTACAGGCTCAGCTGCATCCGGATGACACAGTTGCCGCGCGGGTCGGCATAGCACGCATCGGTGGGCAGCAGGCCGCTCTCGCTGCAGACCGTGCACTCGATCACATTTGTCGGCCGGGCAAACTGCTTGTCGGCAAGGCCCTCATGCACCGTCTGCATGACCTGCTTCCACAGCACAATAGCGGGATTCGCGCTCGAATCCGTCAGTACGATCTCCTCAGGGTCGTCGTAGCCGCACCAGACCACGGCCGTGTAATACGGCGTGTAACCGGCAAACCAGCGGTCAAAGTCATTGGTGGTTGTGCCTGTCTTGCCCGCCACAGTCATGCCGCTCAGCTGTGCCGCAGTGCCCGTGCCGTATGCCACGGTATTTTCCAGCATATCATTGATATACCAGGCGGTCATGTCCTTCATGGCCACATGCGAAGACTGCGTATTGTCCAGAACGACGTTGCCGCCTGCGTCGACGACCTTCGTGTACGTCCGCGCCTCACGGTAGACGCCCTCGTTGGCGAACGTGGTATAGGCGGCGGCCATTGCCCGCACCGTCACGCCGTTTGTCAGTCCGCCCATCGCCATCGGCGCGAGGTTGGCGTCGGAGAGCACCTCGCCCTTGGAGTTTACATAATCAGACACCAGTGTACTCAGCCCCATCTTGTCCTTGGCAAAGGTGTAGCAGTACTCCGGCGTCATTTCAGCCACCAGCTTGACCGGCACGGTGTTGAGCGACTGGCACATCGCCTCATTGATGGTAACGAGGCCGCGGTAGGTCGAATCCGAGTTCTTCGGCCAATAGGAACTGTCGGTAAACGAGTACGGCGTGTCATCGTAGACGCTCGCGGGTGAAATCAGCCCCAGCTCCAGCGCAGGCGCATAGACCGACACCGGCTTGATGGTCGAGCCCGGCGAGAGATAGCTCTGCGTAGCGCGGTTCCAGGTGAGGCTGCCCTCTTTTTCACCCACGCCGCCTGCCATGGCGATCACGTCGCCCGTCTTGTTGTCGCAGACGACGATGGCCGACTGCAGCTGCTGCGAGCTTGCCGTATTGGGGACGTTCGACAGATTCTCATATACCTCGTCCACCGCCGCCTGCACGTCGGGATCGTAGGTGCTGTAGATGGAGTAGCCGCCCGTCATGACCATCTTGTAGACGATGTCATATTCATACCCGGTCTTTTCGCAGAGGTCTCTGACAACATCGCGGATGACCTGGTCTTCAAAATAGGAATAATACTCCTCGCTGCCGTCGGTATGCGACTCGCCGCTGGTGTTGCGGAAAACGAGCTCCTCGGCCACGGCCTCGTCGTACTGCTGCTGGTTGATATATCCCTGATCGAGCATCTGGTAGAGAATGATTTCCTGCCGCTCCTTGTTCTTTTCGGGGTTGATATATGGGTCATAGATCGAGGGGTTATTCGTAATGCCGATGAGAGATGCGCACTCGGCCAGATCCAGCTCCTCCACATTCTTGCCGAAATACACCTGCGAAGCCGACTGCACGCCAGAGCAGTTTTCACCCAGGGCGATGATATTGAGATACAGCTCCATGATCTCGTCTTTGGTGTGCTCCTTCTCAAACTCGAGCGCGGTAAAGATCTCCACAAGCTTTCTGCGGACGGTGATTTCCTTATTGCCCGTGATATTTTTGATGAGCTGCTGCGTGATGGTCGAGCCGCCGGCGGTGCCGTTGCCGAAGAACATGCCGACGCAGGCGCGCATCGTCGTGAGCCAGTCAACGCCCTGATGGTCGATGAAGCGCTTGTCCTCGATGGCAATACAGGCGTGGATGAGGTTCTTGGGCATGTCCTCATACTTCACCCATGTACGGTTGGCGCCGCCGTAGAGTTTTTGCAGCACCACGTCCTGACCCGTTTTGGGGTCTTCATAGTAGATGACGGACGTCTGGTCAAGCGAGAAGCCCTCGATGGAAAAATCGACCTGCTGCGACAGATCGTTTTTGACATACAGCGCAAACAGGCACGTGAAGACAAGTGCCGTCAGGAAGAATACCAGCAGCATCGTGCCGAGTACCTTCCCGATCGTGCTGAAGACGCGCCTGGCGCCGCCGGAGCAGCGCTCGGGTGTTGTGCTATCTCGATGGGACATAATGTTCCTCCCTGTATGACGGTCAAAACCGGCGCAGTCCGGCCCGTTCGGGCGCAATGCGTCAGCGTATTTTTTTACTAATACCGTATTATATCACGGTTGTCAATTATTTTGGGAATAAATTGTGAATATCATTCGCTTCTTTTTCCACCGCGCATACGACGGTGCGAACCGGGCAGACTAGCGGCAGGGAGCTGATGCCGTTTGAACACACATATGCGCAGGATCTGCACGCTTTTCTGCTGCGCGCTGTTTCTTCTGCAGCTGCGGCAGGGGCGCGTGAGCTGGTACGATTACGCGCAGAAGCGCTGGACACAGACGAACGTCTGCGCAGATGCCCTCTGCCGGCGCGACCGGGAACTTCTGCAGCGCGGCCTGCGCTTTGACACGCGCGCCGGTCTGACGCGCGCACTGGAGGATTTTTGTTCCTGACGGCGCTGCGCGTAATTTCCTCTTGATTTTGCATCCGTCTGCGGTTAGAATAGAGGCAAAGAAGCAAGCGGAACGGAGGCTGGCTATGAGCGAGGAATACGGATCGGATTTTATCTCCATCACCGATGAAGACGGCAAGGAATACGAACTTGAAGTTCTGGCTGAGCTGGAGTACGAGGGCAGCCGCTATCTGGCGCTGGTGCCCGCAGGCGAAGGCGACGATGAAGAGGAGCTTGAGGTCAGTATTTTGAAGTCAGTCGAGGAGAACGGCGAGCCGCTGCTTGTCACCATCGACGATGACGATGAGCTTGAGGCCGTCTATCAGGCACTGATGGATCTCATCTATGAGGACGAGGAAACGATTGAGTCGTGATGTTTTCCTGCGGGGTGCGTGACGGGTCCACTTAAACCCACATTATAACTAAGGGATGCTGTACTTCTGCCGCCGATTGCAGGCCTCCCGCCCATGCTTTGACATGGTGTGGAAGTTGGAAGCAGTGAAGCTGTGGAGAGGCAACCCACCTGCCCTTGCGTGCAGGTTATAATTGGATTCGCACGGCCTTCGCGGGGTTTTTCGTGTCCGCCCTTCCGGGCGGGCACGATTTATTTTTTCCGGCAATACGCACCGGAAAACATGACCGGCAGTTTCGCTTCGCCTGCAGGCGCGAACCGCTGCCGGCCCGCGGGAAGCGGCGTTGGCTTTTTGGGCTTTTGCGTGACCGGTTCGCCGAAAAAATGATAAAAATTGCGTAATGATGAACTTTTTCTGGAAATAGAAAATCGTACTTGCAACTGCGGGTGTTTTTCGCTATAATACGCTATGTATCGCTTTTTGCGAAAACCAAGGACTATGAGAGGACTGATCCTGAAATGAGCGCATCCCGCGAAAAGAGCAAGCGCAAAGCGGCCGCGGCCAATCCCACACCCGCTGCCAACCAGAAGAAAGGTATGAGCAAGGGCCTGAAAACGGCGCTTGGCATTGTGGGCGCGGTACTCGTGATCGCTGTTATCGTGTTTTTCACCATGCTGACCACCGGTTTCTTTGAAGAACATACCACCGCCGCCGTTGTCAGCGGCCATAAGATCTCCCCTGCGACCATGAACTACTATTATCGCACCGCCTATTCCAACCTGGCCAACCAGATGGGCGACTTTTTCAGCTACATGGTTGATACCGAGACGCCGTTGGATGAGCAGTATTATGATGAAGCGGCCGGTACTACCTGGGCCGATGCTCTGACCGAGCAGGCGCTCGGCAGTGCAAGTGCCACTTATGCCATCTATGACGAGGCCGTTGCGAACGGCTTTACGCTCACCGACGACGACAAGGCCAGTATCGATTCTTCAATCTCGATGCTCGACTACTACGCCTCCGCCTACGGCTTTGACTCGGCCAACGCATTTTTGGCTGCGCAGTACGGCAAGGGCTGCAACACGAAGAACTACCGCGAATACCTCGAGGTCAATACGCTGGTCGGCAACTACGCCACTTCCGTCAATGACGGCTTCACCTACAGCGCCGACGAGTTGAAGGCTGAATATGACGCCAATCCCAACAAGTATGATACCGTCAAGTACCGCCTGTTCACCGTCAACGCGTCTTTGTTCGACGAGACGGACGACGAAGAAGCGCTGAAGCAGCAGGAAGAGGAGCTGGCCCGTGAGATGGCCGAGTCCTCGCAGGGCGACGAATCCGCATTCCTCATGGCTTCGGTCAAGAACGCGCCTGAGGCCTCCAAGGAATCCTATCAGGATCAGAGCTACACGCTCCGCACCGCCAACGGCTATGATTCCACTGCGTCCGAGCTGGCTGACTGGCTGTATGACACCACCCGTCAGGCGGGCGACACCACCTATGTCGAGTATTCCGCCGGTTACTATGTCGCCTACTTCCTCTCCCGTGACGATCATGACTACGGTATGCCCAACGTCCGCCACATTCTGATCTCCGTCAGCGACACCACCGACGAAGCTGCCATGGCAGACGCCAAGGCGGAGGCTGAGGCAGTACTGGCCGAGTTCGAAGCCGGTGAGCAGACCGAAGATGCGTTTGCTGCGCTGGCGCAGGAGCACTCCGCTGACAACGCCGAGGCGGGCGGCCTGTATGAGAACGTCCATCCGGGCGAGACGGTCACCAACTTCAACGACTGGTGCTATGACCCGGCGCGTCAGACCGGCGACACCGGCATCGTGCAGACCGAATACGGCTACCATGTCATGTACTTCTGCGGCCGCGGCGACAACTGCCGTGACTATCTGGTTGACTACGCACTGCGCTATGCCGACTACAGCGCCTGGAATGAGGCTGCTACGGCTGACGCGTCGTACACGACAAACAGCTTCGGCATGCGCTTCACCACCAAGTAAACCACACGACAATCTGTGCAAAAGCTGCCCTTGGGCAGCTTTTGCTGTATGGAGAGATATGCATGCAATTTGAACGTGAGATTATGCTGCTGGGAGAAGACGCGCTTGCGCGTCTTGCCCGCGCGCATGTGGCCGTATTCGGCGTGGGCGGCGTGGGCAGCTTTGTTGCCGAAGCGCTCGCGCGCGCGGGCGTGGGTGAGTTGACCCTTGTGGACAACGACGTGGTGAGCGAGTCGAACCTCAACCGCCAGCTTGTCGCGCTGCACTCGACCATCGGCCGGTATAAGACCGAGGTGATGGCGGAGCGCGTCGCGGACATCAACCCCGACTGCACCGTGCACGCGATGCCTGTCGTCTACGAGGAAGCGGGCAAAGAGCAGTTTTTCTCGATGGGCTTTGACTATATTGCCGACGCCATCGATACCGTCATCTGCAAAACGAGTCTGATCGTGACTGCGCTGGAGCGCGGCGTTCCCATCATCAGCTCCATGGGCACGGGAAACCGCCTCGATCCCACGAAATTCTGCATCACGGATATCAGCAAAACCTCCGGCTGCCCGCTTGCGCGCGTGATGCGCAGAGCGCTGCGTGAGCGCGGCATTCTGCACCACACGGTGCTGGCCAGTACCGAGCTGCCCATAAAGCCGCTGCAGCCCGCTTCTTTGCAGGAAGGCAGGCGCAGCGTGCCGGGCTCTGTATCGTGGGTGCCGCCGTGCGCCGGGTTGATGATTGCGGGCTATATCGTCCGCCAGCTCATACAGGAATAAAAAATCCCTCCGCCGCCAAACTAGGCAGCGGAGGGATCGTTATGGCAAATGATCGTCCTGCTGTGCTGCCCTGCCTGCTGGCGGGTGCGGCGGCAGGCTTTATCAATGGCTTTTTCGGCGCGGGCGGCGGAATGGTGCTCGTACCGCTGCTCATCTGCGCTGCAAAACTGCCCGACAAGGAGGCGTTCTCGTCGGCCATCGGCGTGATCTTGCCGTTGTGTCTTGTGTCCATCGCCGTCTATGCCGCTCGCGGAATGCTTCCGGTGAAGCAGGCCGTACCGTATCTCATCGGCGGCGCAGCGGGCGGCCTGCTCGGCGGGATACTGTTTAAGAAGGTCAGCGCGCGGTTTTTGCACATTGCGCTGGGTCTACTGATCGTCTTTGGCGGTGCGAGGCTGCTGCTATGCTGAATTACTTCATTGCCATCGCCGCGGGCCTCGTTTGCGGCGTGCTGTCTGGCTTCGGCATCGGCGGAGGAACGCTTCTCATGGTATGGATGAGCGCGCTTATGTCCATGGAGCAGCGAATGGCGCAGGGTGTGAATCTTCTCTACTTTCTGCCGACGGCCGCAGCGGCGCTCATTCTACACGCGAAAAACCGCGTGCTTGTCTGGCGGGCCATCATCCCGGCGGCCATTGCAGGCTGTGCCACGGCGGCCCTCGGCGCGCTGCTGGCGGCAAATGTCGACACGCACCTGCTGCGTAAGCTCTTCGGCGGCTTTCTGGTGCTGGTAGGCCTGAGCGAGATCTTCCGGAAGGGCAAAAAGCCGAAACAGACCTAGTCTGCCATGCGGTAGGCCTTGTCGAAAAATTCGTAATACGGCATCAAAAAGGTGTAGCCATCCTCAATCACGCCCACCAAATCGTGCGAATAGCAAAGCGCGTCATACTTGCGGTCGCACGACAGGCTGATATACTTTTTGTTGTACCATGCGCCGATGCGCTCGCCCGCATGGCCCTTGGGCCGGGCATAGCTCTCGCCCGCAAGCGCGAATACTTCCTGTTGCTCAAACCGGCGCGCCAGCGCGTCGAATTTCTCGGGCGCAAGGTCGATCAGCCTTCGGTAGCGCGCGGCAACGTCGGGCGTGGCCCAGTTGCCCATGCCGTAGCTGTAGCCGTCGCAGTTCACCTCGAACCAGAAGCACGGCGAAAGCTCGCGCGGGCCAATCTCATTCTGGAACGAGAACCAGATGTGATCCTTTAACGGCCCGCGGCCAAAGAGCCGGCGCGCGTCGCGGTAGATGCGCGAGATGTGCAAATTGAGATTCAGCTTCGGATACTTCTCCTGAAACCAGCCGTATAGCTCATTTGCCAGCTCCTTGGTGGGGTTCATGATAACGGCGTTGAACTCGTCTTTTCTTGGATGGAACCACTCCCGGCTGTTGTTGAAGCGGATCTGCCAGAAAAAATCAACCGTTTTGTCGCTGTAGCCTGTAAACATGTTTTATTGCTCCTTCTGCAGCCGCAAATATGAAAGATATCCCTCGAGGATCAGCGACGCCGCCACGGCGTCGACCGTATTCTTGCGCTTTTTGCCGTGATAATTCTGCCGGGACAAAATCTGGTGCGCCTCGATGGTCGTGCGCCGCTCGTCCCATAAAACGACCGGCATCCCGCACGCCTGCTCAAGCCGTGCGGCAAATGCGCGGTACAGCTCCGCACGCGGGCCCTCGGTGCCATCCATATTGCGCGGGAAGCCCATCACCAGCCGCTCGGGCCGGTATTTGCGCACAAGCTCCGCCAGCTTCAGCACAGTTTTCTCCGGGTCGCGCGAAAAGACGACCTCGGTAGAGCCCGTCAGCATCCCAAGCGCGTCGGAAACGGCGACGCCGGTGCGCGCGTCGCCAAAGTCAATCGCCATGACCTTCATCTTGTTACCTCGGTTTCGGATTTTTCAGTATTATAGCACTTTCGCTCTCTGCAGGCAAGTTTCCGCTCATTTTTTCCGTATTTTTTGCAAAAAAACAGTTGACCGTAGGACCCTTTTGTGATAGGATATTATCACCTGTGAAAAGGGTTCTTTTTTTGCGCCCATTTTCAAACTGCGGATCGCGCCATTGTAGTTTCGGTGCGAAGCTAAATTTTTCATAGCCGCAGGCATACAGGGAGGCAATTAGTTAAGGAGGTGCCGATCATGCGCGTGAAAATCACACTCAGATGCAGCGAATGCAAGCAGAGAAACTACAACACCATGAAGAACAAGAAGAATGACCCTGACCGTCTTGAGATGAAGAAGTATTGCAGATTCTGCAAGAAGCACACGGTTCATAACGAGACGAAGTAAGGCAGTGCCAGACGCATTGCAGAAAGGGTGAACAACATGGCAGAAGCGAAAAAGGAAAACATTTTCGTCCGTGCCGCCAAGCGAATCAGCCGCTGGTTCCGCGAAATGAAGAGCGAGCTGAAGAAGGTTGTTTGGCCGACGAAGAGCCAGATGATCAACAACACCGTCATCGTTCTGGTCTGTGTTTTGATCGTCGGCATTTTCATCTGGGTATTTGATGCTGTCGGCGGTGTCGTGGTAAACGGTATCATTACCCTCTTCAAGGGTTAAGGTAGGATCATGGCGGAAGCAGCAAAATGGTATGTCGTGCATACCTATTCCGGCTATGAAAATACCGTCAAGGCCACCATTGAAAAAACGATCGAGACGCGCCATCTCGAAGATCTCATCCATGTCGTCTCCATCCCCATGGAGACTGTCACCGAGATCACCGACAACGGCCCGAAGACGTACGACCGCAAGGTCTTCCCCGGTTATGTGCTTGTAAAGATGATCATGTCCGACGAGGCATGGTACATCATCAAGAACATCCGCGGCGTGACCGGTTTCGTCGGCTCGGGCAGCAAGCCCACCGCGCTCACCGAAGAAGAGGTGCTGCAGCTGGGTGTGGAGAAGCACGAGATCGTCGTCGCCTATTCCGAGGGCGACAGCGTCAGAATCGCCGACGGCCCGCTGACGAGCTTTATCGGCGTGGTCGATATGGTGGACATCGAAAAGAACAAGGTTCGCGTTATTGTTTCCATGTTCGGACGCGAAACGCCCGTCGAGCTCGAGCTCGATCAGGTTGAACTGGTCAACCAGTAACTTTGACCGCAAGTTGGTCAGAACGTGGGAGGGGCTTTGCCCCGCCAAAAATACGCATCGCGTATCACCACATCTATTCAGGAGGTGCTTATCATGGCACAGAAAGTAACAGGTTATATCAAGCTGCAGATCCCGGCCGCGAAGGCTACCGCTTCGCCCCCTGTCGGCCCAGCCCTCGGCCAGCACGGCGTTAACATTTCCCAGTTCATCAAGGAATTCAACGAGCGCACTAGGGATCAGGCCGGTTTCAAGATCCCGGTCATCATCACGGTCTACGCCGACCGCAGCTTCACCTTTGTCACCAAAACGCCCCCCACTCCCACCCTCATTCTGAAGGCGCTGGGCATTGAGAAGGGCTCCGGCGTTCCCAACAAGGACAAGGTCGCTACCATCACCAAGGCGCAGGTCAAGGAAATCGCTGAAAAGAAGATGCCCGACCTCACCGCCAACACCATCGAAGCTGCCATGAGCCAGGTCGCAGGTACCTGCCGCAGCATGGGTATTGTCGTCGTCGACTAATCAAATCGCTTGACCGAGGATCACTCGGCATACGGCCGAGCCTCGTAAATCGTGGGAGGATTATTCCGAATCACCACTAAGGAGGATATTACATTGTTCAGAGGTAAAAAATATAAAGACAGCTCCAAGCTGATTGACCGCAGCGTACAGTACGATGTGAACGAAGCGCTGAATCTGGTCGTAAAGTCCGCTACCGCCAAGTTCGACGAGACCGTCGAGATCCACATCAAGCTCGGTGTCGACTCCCGTCACGCTGACCAGCAGGTCCGCGGCGCCATCGTTCTGCCCAACGGCACCGGCAAGACCCGCAAGGTTCTGGTATTCGCCAAGGACGCCAAGCTCGACGACGCACTGGCTGCAGGTGCCGACTATGCCGGCGGCATGGAGCTGGTCGAGAAGATCACCAAGGAAAACTGGTTTGATTTCGACGTCGTCGTCGCTTCGCCCGACATGATGGGTATCGTCGGTCGTCTTGGTAAGGTTCTCGGCCCGAAGGGCCTGATGCCCTCCCCCAAGGCCGGTACTGTGACCCCCAACGTCGCTGCCGCCGTCAAGGAGATCAAGGCCGGTAAGATCGAGTACCGTCTCGACAAGACCAACATCATCCACTGCCCCATCGGCAAGGTTTCTTTCGGCGCAGAGAAGCTGGCTGAGAACTTCAACGCTCTGATGGGCGCTGTCATCAAGGCCAAGCCCGCCGCTGCCAAGGGCCAGTATATCAAGAGCTGCACCCTGGCTTCCACCATGGGCCCCGGCGTCAAGGTCGCAACCAGCAAGTTCTGATTTTTTCGCGATTTTCCGCTTGACATTTCCGGGAGATCTGCTATAATAGCAAAGCTGCCATAGACAGCAGGAGGCGTAAGCCGTAATGAGCAATCATCCTGCCGAGGTTGCGCGTAATGGAAAGCATTATGTGTCCTCATGTCTATTGGCATGAGGACACTTTATTTTATCGGAGGTGACATACATGCCCAACGCAAAGGTACTGGAAAGCAAAAAGGCGATCGTTGATGCACTGGCCGAGAAGCTGCAGAACTCCACTTCTGCCGTTTTCGTCGACTACAAGGGCATCACTGTCGCACAGGATACCGAGCTTCGCAACAAGTTCCGTGAAGCAGGCGTAGAGTACACCGTTGTCAAGAACACCCTGACCAGATTTGCCGCCAACAAGGCCGGTTACAATCAGTTCGATGAGCTGCTCAACGGTACGACCTCTATGGCCGCTACTTCCGGCGACCCCATTGCTCCGGCCCGTATCGTGTGCGAATTCGCCAAGAAGAACAAGAACGTCATTAAAATCAAGGGCGGCTTCGTAGAAGGCACCGTCATGAGCGTGGAACAGCTGCAGGGCTTCGGCGAGCTGCCCAGCAAGGACGCGCTCGTCGCGCAGGTTCTTGGCACGTTCCTGGCTCCCATTTCTTCCCTCGCGTTCGTTCTGGATCAGATCCGCATCCAGAAGGAAGGCCCCGCTGCGGAACCCGCCGCAGAATAATCTTACAATTAAACTTACATTAGGAGGATATTACAATGTCTGAAAAGATCGCTGCTCTGATTGAAGAAGTAAAGGGTTTGACCGTTGTCGAGCTGGCTGAGCTCGTCCATGCTCTCGAGGATACCTTCGGCGTTTCCGCCGCTGCCGCTGCTGTTGCCGCTCCCGCTGCTGGTGCTGCCGCTGCCGCTGAGGAAGAGAAGACCGAGTTCGACGTCGTGCTGAAGTCCGCCGGCGCCAACAAGATCGCCGTCATCAAGGTTGTCCGCGCGCTGACCGGCCTGGGCCTGAAGGAAGCCAAGGAGATCGTCGACAACGCTCCGAAGGCTCTGAAGGAAGGCGTTTCCAAGGACGAGGCCGACAAGATCGCTGCCGATCTCAAGGAAGCCGGCGCCGAGGTCGAGGTCAAGTAAGTTTTTCTTTCAACCGTCAAAAAGACTGTCGCAGTTCAGTGGTGCAACTTAGGGATACGCAATCCCGGAAAAATATCGGCATAGTTGGTATGTATTTACCGGCTATGCCGATTTTTCTGTATTTGTTACGATTGGCGGCGTAAATTCACCGATGCAGTTCCAGACGATTCGGATGCGCTGAACCTTCTGGCCTTCAATCCGCTCTGCCTGGTACACATACACCTTCTCCACAAATTCCCGGACGATCTCAGCGGTGAGTCCCTGTACATCCGTATACTTGCGCACAAGGGTCAGAAAGTGGTCAACATTGACGGAGCGGTTTTTCTCGGCGGCAAGCAGCTTTTTCAGTTCTTCCACCCGGCTCTCCAGCCCTTTCTGCTCCTCTTCATAGTTGGCCGTCATTCTGGCGAAGCGTTCGTCGCTGACCTTGCCCTCCAGGTTGTCCTCATAAAGCCGCTGGATAATATCATCCAGTTTGCGGATTCTGGCTTGGGCCTGCTCCAGTTCCCGTTTCCCGTCCCGGAGACTTTTGTCCAGTTCGGTCTGTGATTTTTGAGTAATCAGTTCCACAAAATCAGCTTCATGCTCTCTGGCATAGGCGGTCACCGTCTGAATCCCATCAAGAAGCAGCCGCTCGAGAACCTCATTTCGGATCTGATGGGAACTGCATCCGCCCTTAATCTTCCGGTAGGTGGAGCATACCATATATTCCTTTTGGGGCAGGTTTCTGCCCCGAACCTGATAGAGTTTCTTGCCACAGTCCGCGCAGAATACCATTCCGGAGAGTATCGGCATTTCGCCCATGGGCGTAACCCTGCGTCTGCCATCCCGGATGCGCTGCACAATATCGAAGGTCTCACGGTCAATGATGGCTTCGTGGGTGTTCTCAAAAATCTGCCATTGGGACGGGTCATTCTTGAGCTGCTTCTTGTTCTTGTAAGATTTGCGGTAGGTCTTGAAATTCACCGTGTGCCCCAGATACTCCATCCGGGTGAGAATGTGGGAAATGGTGCTGTTCTGCCAGGTGTAATCGTCACCGACCGTGCGGTTGTCCGGTGTGGCT
>SFHJ01000022.1 GCA_004555655.1 Clostridiales bacterium | reverse complement strand
AGCCACACCGGACAACCGCACGGTCGGTGACGATTACACCTGGCAGAACAGCACCATTTCCCACATTCTCACCCGGATGGAGTATCTGGGGCACACGGTCAATTTCAAGACCTACCGCAAGTCCTACAAGAACAAGAAGCAGCTCAAGAATGACCCGTCCCAATGGCAGATTTTTGAGAACACCCACGAAGCCATCATCGACCGTGAAACCTTCGATATTGTGCAGCGCATCCGGGATGGCAGACGCCGGGTTACACCGATGGGCGAAATGCCGATACTCTCCGGAATGGTATTCTGCGCGGACTGTGGCAAGAAACTCTACCAGGTGCGGGGCAGAAATCTTCCGCAAAAGGAATACATGGTATGCTCCACCTACCGGAAGATTAAGGGCGGATGCAGTTCCCACCAGATCCGAAACGAGGTTCTCGAGCGGCTTCTTCTTGATGGGATTCAGACGGTGACCGCCTATGCCAGAGAACATGAAGCTGATTTTGTGGAACTGATCACTCAGAAATCACAGTCCGAACTGGACAAAAGTCTCCGGGACGGGAAACGGGAACTGGAGCAGGCCCAAGCCAGAATCCGCAAGCTGGATGATATTATCCAACGGCTTTATGAAGACAACCTGGAGGGCAAGGTCAGCGACGAACGCTTCGCCAGAATGACCGCCAACTATGAAGAGGAGCAGAAGGGGCTGGAGAGCCGGGTGGCAGAACTGAAAAAGCTGCTTGCTACCGAGAAAGACCGCTCCGTCAATGTTGACCACTTCCTGACCCTTGTGCGCAAGTATACGGATGTGCAGGAACTCACCGCTGAAATCGTCCGGGAATTTGTGGAAAAGGTGTATGTGTATCAGGCAGAGCGGATTGACGGACAAAAGGTTCAGCGCATCCGAATCGTCTGGAACTGCATCGGCGAATTCACGCCGCCAACCGTAACAAATACAGAAAAATCGGCATAGCCGGTAAATACATACCAACTATGCCGATATTTTTCCGGGATTGCGTATCCCTAAGTTGCACCACTAAAAGCAGGCGGCTTTTTTCAGCAGTTGGCGCAGATAACGCCGCAGGCAATCTTCTCGCCGGAGTTGCCGGACGGCTGGGTGCTAAAATCGTCGGGGCTGGCGTGGATGATGACGGTTTTGCCGACGATCTCTGAGACGCGGAAGCGGTCCGTCAGCACCACGCTGAACGCGCGGCCGCAGTTTTCAAACAGCGGCGGCAGATCACCCGCGTGCTGCGGGTGATCGCAGCCACAGGGGTTGTAGTGTGCCATTGCATCCGCGAAGGGGTCTGACATGTCGCCCGCGCAGCTGCAGCCTGTGTGGATATGGAAGCCGAACACGCGCCCGGCGCACGGGCCGTCTGCGTGCGGCAGTCCGCGGATCTCAACACGCACCAGCACGCCGCATGGCGTCTGGAAAAACTGTACCGTGCCGCTAAGGAGGGGATACGCCGCGCTGCCGCGGACGTGCGATACGGCCTGCGGCCTGCCGCAGCAAACCGGTTTTTGCATCATAAAATCACCTCACATGACAGAATATGCCATGTGAGGCGTTGCTGCGACAAAATCAGAGATAGTTGACTACAATCATTACCACGCCCAGCACCGACAGCACCACGCCCGTGGCGCGGTTGAGCGTGGCCGGTTTTGCCTTGTTGGCGAATCGTGCGGCGATACGCGCCCAGAGCAGCGTGCTCAGCACGCACAGAACAAGACAGCCGATATCCGCCACGCCGCCGATGGCAAAATGACTGATCGCGCCGGTGAGCGCCGTGAAGCTCATGATGAAAACGCTTGTGCCCACGGCGGTCTTGAGGTCATAGCCGAGCAGGCTCGTGAGCACCAGCAGCATCATCATGCCGCCGCCCGCGCCAACAAAGCCGCAGATGAAGCCGACCACGCACCCGCCGGCGATCGAACCGATCAGCCGCTTTTTGGGGTCGCGGGCGTCGCTCAGCTCCCGTGTGGTCGTGATGGGCTTCACGATGAACTTGATGCCCATGAGCAGCGTCATGAATACGGAGAATCCACCCATGGTCCGATTCGGCACAAGACTCGAGACATAGCTGCCCACGAGCGTCATTGCCAGCACACACACCATCATCACCGCGCCGTTGCGGATGTCCAGGTTCTTGTTCTTTCCGTAGGTGTATGCCGAGACTGCGCTTGCGAGCACGTCGCTGGCCAGCGCGATGCCCACGGCCTGATACGCGTCCATGTGCAAAAATGTGATGAGCATGGGGCTGATGACGGCTGCGGCGCTCATGCCGGCAAATCCTGTGCCAAGTCCCGCGCCGAGGCCTGCGAAGAAACAGACCAGAAGAAGTTTCAAAAGCATTGTTTGGTATCCTTTCTGTTTTTATCCCTGATTGCCGCCGTGATGTTCCCGTTCAGCCGGGTCAGATACTGCCGCAGCTGTGAAAGCTCCTCGTCTGAAAAGCCGGTAAAGAGCCGTTCGAAGCATGCCTTCTGGCACGCGCGCAGCTCGCGCGCGACCGCCTCACCCTCCGGCAGCAGGAAGATGTGCTGCAGCCGCCGGTTCCCGGGGTCGGTCTGCAGGCGAAGAAAACCGCGCATGCGCAGCTTGCACAGTGACGTTGACACGTTGGATTTTGACAGCCCGCGCAGCGCCACTGCGTCTCTGGCGGTATTGAGCGAGGGGTTGTTGTAGACAAACAGCAGCAGATCAATGTCCAGCATCTGCAGTTCGTACTGCTCCGCAAGCGCCTGAAAGCTCTGGTAATAATAGAGCTTGAACTGATTCACAAATACAAACTGTTCCACAAGCATCCTCCTTAGTTATAATTAGAACGGTTATAAATATAACATGTATTGCCGAAATAGCAAGTACTTTCTATGCTGCGGAACAAGAAACCCGCGTGTGCTGCGCACACGCGGGAAAGAGAACCCGATTATTCCTGTTCGGCCAGAAGGTCGGCGTAGAACGCGTGCAGCTCCTGTTCGGTGTCGAAGTTTGCAACATACATCTGGTTGGCCATCGCACCGGAGAGCACGTCGGGGATGCGGCCGTACATCTTGATGTTGGGCGCATACTTGCTCATAATCGCATTGTGGTCGAGAACGAAATTCTTGCCGTCGCGGCGGCCGCAGAAGCCGCAGAAGTGACGCGGACGGTCGGCGGGGACAGTCGAGCGGTCGAAACAGACCATGTCGGCCCAGATCTTATATACGTCGGTCTCGTTGGCAAAATCGAACAGATCGGGCGTGTAGCCGCCTGCAGGGCGCATGTTGACCTCAAGGCCCAGAATATCGCCCTTCCTGCCCAGCCCCTCCTGGTCGGCGTTGAGGACGAAATATTCCAGATGCACAAAGCGGCTTCTGACTTTGAAAGCCTCAACGGTTCTGCGGCCGATCTCCCGCATCTCGGGTGGAAGATCCTTGACAATGTAGTAAATGGAGTTGTCGTTCGAGTTGACGATATCCATGATGGACTCCGGTGTGACGTTGCCGCTTTCGAACAGCGGCTCGCCCTTGGAGTTGATGATGGCGTCATAGGTGCGGACATAGCCGTTGACGAACTCCTCCATAATATAGATGTTGTCATCCTTGGTGTCGATGAAATACTGCAGCTCTTCATCGTTCTGCAGCCGGTAGGTGTTGTTCGCGCCCACACCGTTATCGGGCTTGACGATGACGGGGTAGCCGACCTCGTGGGCAAACTCGCTCGCGTCTTCAAAGCCGCCCACAAGATGGTACCGCGCGGTCTTGATGCCGGCCTTGGCGTAGTAGGCCTTCATGGCGGACTTCAATTTGATGCGCGCCATGTCGCCGGAGTGGAAGCCCGTGGTGATATGGAACTCGGTGCGCAGCGCCGCGTCGCGCTCGAGCCAGTATTCGTTGTTCGACTCCAGCCAGTCAATCTTACCGTATTTGTAGGTGAAAAATGCCACGGCGCGGAAGACCTCGTCGTAGTTTTCAAGGTTCGAGACTTTGTAGTACTCGTCGAGCGATTCACGCAGCTGCTGCGAAAGCTCGGAATACGGGCAGTCGCCGATGCCAAGCACGCGCATGCCGTTTTTCTTCAGCTCAAAGCAGAACTTCCAGTAGTTTGCCGGGAAGTTCGGGGAAATAAAGATAAAATTTTTCATTTGCTTTCTCACTCCTGTTCCTTTTATCTGTGCGGCCGGCCGGAAGGCTGCGCGTCAGATCATCTGCGGCACGTAGTAGTCGCACTGTCGGAACCACCAGGGCCAGTCGTGGCTGACGTCGTGGCCCCAGAAATCCACCTGCGCATGGATGCCCTTGCGGTCAAGTATCTGCTTGAGGTGTGCGGTGCTGGCTTTCAGTTCGTCCTCCCACGCACCCTGACCGACGCAGAAGACCATTTTGCGGCGGTTGTACATGCCGATGTACGGGTGATCATGCGGCATACCCTCGAGATACCGGCACGGTGTGTTCTGATACAGAAGCTCGTCCATGTAATTGCCGAAGAAGCCCTCGGAGTCATACAGGCCCGACAGCGCCAGCACCGAGCCAAAGAGGTCGGGACGGCGGAAGAAGAGGTTCGCCGCGTGCATCGCGCCCATCGACGCGCCGAAGGTCATGATGGGCTCGTCGTGCCAGTTGCGCTCGCCGGCCAGATGGCGGATATAGGGCACCAGCTCGTCGACCACATAGTGGTACCATCGCTCATGCTGCTCAATGCGCCGGCGCGGATCGCCGCCGCGGTCGGCATAGGTCTCGCCGTCGATGACGTCGATGGAGAAGACCATGACCTGCCCGCTTTCGATCCACTTGGCCCAGGTATCGATCATGTGGAAGTTTTCAAAGTCGTAGAACCGGCCCGCCTGGCAGGGGATGAACATCACGGGCTTGCCGCGGTGGCCGTAGACCTTGAATTCCATATCGCGGCCGAGACAGCCGCTGTAGTGCTTAAAATAGCGGATTTCCATTCCGTATTCCCTCGTCATAATCCAAGACAGTCCATGAACACCGGGATCTGCTGCTCCCACGACGCTTCACAGTGCGAGCCGCCCGGCACAATGCGAAACGCAAGATTGACATGCTTGGTGAGCAGCAGATGCACCATCGTGATGAGCGCTTCGGTGCTGGCGGCGTGATTGTAGATTTCAAGACTGCCGTAATCCATGTAGATGCAGGTATCGTTTTTGATATTGGCCTTGACTACCATCTCAAAGACCTTGCTCGGCGAGACCCAGAGACTGGGCGAGAGACATGCAGCGCGCTGGAAGACGTCGTTGAACACCGTCGCGCCGTAAAGAGCCATGAGTCCGCCCATCGAAGAGCCGCAGATGATGGTGTTCTCGCGGTCGGCAAGCGTGCGGAACGTCTCGTCGATCCTGGGCTTGAGCGTGTGGATGAGCCAGTCCATATAGATTGGCCCCCTGCCGCGGATCTTGCCGAAGGTGGCGTTCGAGATATTCATGGGGGAGTATTCCTCCAACCGGCCGTTACCTTCGTGGTTGCATTCAACCGCCACGATGATGAGCGGTTTTCTTGTCCAGGACATGTAGCTGTTCATGCCCCAGGACTTGCCGTAAGTGGCGTCGGCGTCAAAAAAGACGTTGTGCCCGTCGAACATATACATGACGGGGAAACGCCGGTTTGGGTCAACGTCATAGTAGTCCGGCAGATAGATGTACGCCCGGCGGGTCTTTTCACCTGTGAGCTTGGGAATGGTCACATTCCAAACAGTAACCATGTTGTATTCCTCCTGCGCTTTGCAGCGCTAAAGCACTGTATAATTACTGTACATCATACAGAATGTTCACAAAAATGTCAATTTCCAAGCCGTCAAAATATTACTGCATTTGTGTGCTTTCCTTATGAAAAATACATGAGAAATCGAAGCCCGGCGTAAAAAAGTGCGGCAGACGCGAAAAAGCGGGCTCCGCGCAACGCCGGAGCCCGCCTGAAAAAAGTTATTTTTCTGCCGTTTGGGAAAGAATCTGCATGAATTCTGCGCCGGTGATGGTCTCGTGCTCGTACAGATACTGTGACAGGCGGTACAGCGTGTCCTCATTTTCCTTCAGAAGACGCATTGCCTTTTGCCGCTGGCTTTCGACGATCTCAATGACCTTCTCGTCGAGCCGCGTCTGTGTCTCGGGCGAGCAGCTCAGCGTCGCGTCGCCGCCCAGATACTGGTTCGACACCGTTTCAAACGCGACCATACCAAATTCGTCCGTCATGCCGAACCGGGACACCATCGACCGGGCGAGCTTTGTGGCCTGCTCAATATCGTTCGACGCGCCGGTGGTAACGCAGTGGTATACCAGCTCTTCTGCCGCGCGGCCGCCGGTGTAGGTGCAGATCTTGTCCAGAATTTCCTGCTTGCTCATCAGGAAGTGCTCGCCGTCATCCACCTGCAGCGTATAGCCCAGCGCGCCAGAGGTGCGCGGAATGATGGTGATCTTCTGCACGGGAGCGCTGTGCGACTGCAGCGCGGCCACGAGCGCGTGGCCGATCTCGTGACAGGCCACAATTTTTTTCTCCTGATCGGACAGCACACGCGTCTTTTTCTGGTAGCCCGCGATGACCACCTCGACACTCTCCTGCAGATCCTCCTGCGTGGCAAATTTCCGCCCGTCGCGCACGGCGCGCAGCGCAGCTTCGTTGACGATATTCGCAAGCTCCGCACCGGAGGCACCTGCGGCCATCTTTGCGATGGGTGTGAAGTCCACGTCGTCGGCCAGCTTGATGTTTTTGGCATGCACCTTCAAGATATCCACGCGGCCCTGCAGGTCGGGCAGCTCCACGGGAATGCGTCGGTCAAAGCGGCCCGGACGCAGCAGGGCAGGGTCGAGCGAATCGGGCCGGTTGGTCGCGGCCAGCACGACCACGCCCTTTGAGCCGTCGAAGCCGTCCATTTCCGTCAGCAGCTGGTTGAGCGTCTGCTCGCGCTCGTCATTGCCGCCGACCTGCCCGTCGCGCTTTTTACCGATGGTATCGATCTCGTCGATAAAGACGATGCAGGGCGCTTTTTCGTTGGCCTGCTTGAAAAGATCGCGCACCTTGGCCGCGCCGCGTCCGACAAACATCTCAACAAACTCAGAGCCTGCGATGGAGAAAAACGGCACGTTGGCTTCGCCGGCGACCGCCTTTGCCAGCAACGTCTTGCCCGTGCCCGGAGGGCCGACCAGCAGTGCGCCCTTGGGCAGCTTTGCGCCGATCTCGCGGTATTTTTCCGGGTCGTGGAGGAAGTCCACGATCTCATGCAGAAGCTCCTTGGCCTCATCCTCACCGGCCACATCGGCAAAACGGATACCGGCCGAGGAGGGGATATAGGCCTTTGCGCCCGAGCCGCCGCCCATGCCGAACATCATCCCGTCGCCGCTGCCCATGGTTTTCTGCAGTTTCTTGTTCAAGAAGAAGCCGATCAGCAGAAACGGCAGCAGCGGCAGCACCCAGCCCACGAGGATGGAGGTGAGCAGGCCCGGCTGCGTGTCAATTTCGGTGAAGGTCGCGCCGCATTCATACAGCCGCTGCGTCCGGTCGGGGTCATCCGTAGCGTTGGTTGTATAGATGCCGCCGTCAAGGTCGGTGAAGGTGATGATATCGCCTTCAATCTGCACCTGGTCGATCTGCTTGTCATATGACATGGACATGAACACGTCGTAGCTCACGTCCTGCACCTGTTTGCGCAGCACAGAGGGAAACAGCGTCGCATTCAGGAGCAAGAGAATCAGAAGCGCCAGAATATAATAGAAGATCATCGGTTTTTTTGAGGGCTTTTTTACTTCCTGCATAAAGATCATCCTTTTCCGCAGTGCGCGGCAGTTTTTGTAAAGTGTAGTATATCACAAAATCCGCTGTGATACGTGAACTTTTTCTGAAAAAATGGGAATCTTTTGCGGACGGACCGGGAAAACCGGACGAACGCAGCTGCGAAAGAAAACAGCTTGCATCCGTGGGAAAAGCGGCGTATACTGTAATTACCGGCGATGCCGGAATTTATGCTCAGGAGAATGCTGTTTGAAACAAAACAACGCCTTGGAGATTGTGCGCTGACCGGGAGGCGGCTCACGATCCCGCGCCTCCCGAAAAACACACTACAATTTTCAGGAGGAATGTATCATGCAAACCCTTATCATCCGCAATGAGATCCCGAACGATTACCATGCAGTGGAAAATCTGACCCGCGAGGCGTTTTGGAACGTCTACCGTCCTGGCTGCCTGGAGCACTTTGTGCTGCATGGGTTCCGCAGCGACCCGGCCTTCGTGCCGGAGCTTGACCTTGTCATGGAGCTCGACGGCGCGCTTGTCGGCCATGTGATGTATGCCCGTTCCGCCATCCAAAAAGACGGCGGAGGAGAGCTTCCCATCATGACCTTCGGCCCCATCAGTATCGCGCCGCAATACAAGCGGCAGGGCTTCGGCTCGGTTTTGCTGCGCGAGTCGATGCGCCGGGCCAAAGCTATGGGCGCAGGCGCGTTGGCCATCACGGGCAATATTGACTTCTATGGAAAATCGGGCTTTGTCGTTGCAAAAACAAAGGGCGTCCGCTACGCAGACGACCCGGACGCGGACTATTTCCTGATTGCCGAGCTTACGCCCGGTTTCCTGAACGGTGTCTCGGGCACGTATAAAGACCCCGACGGCTATTTCGTCAGTGAAGAAGCGGCCGAGGCCTTTGATGCGCAGTTTGCGCCAAAAGAAAAGCTGAAACTTCCCGGCCAGCTCTTCTGAATCTGAACCCCGGCAAAAGCGGCCCCGGCGATTGATCGCCGGGGCCGCATCCTTTTCAAAGAAAACGCCTCCCGCGCCGTCTGGCGCGGGAGGCTAACGTTTATTCAGCGGAGATGAGATAATAGTAGATCGGCTGGCCGCCGGACAGGACGTTGACCTCGGCGTCCGGTGCGTGCCCGGCAAAGAGCGCCGCGGCTGCGTCGGCCTGTTCTTCGGAGATATCCGCGCCGTAGAAGATGTTGACGAATTCCTTGCCTTCCTCAGCAACCTTTTGGGCCATGACGGCCAGAAGCTCCGCGATCTCGCGGCTGGTGCCCAGCAGCGCGCCGTTACAAAGGCCCAGATAGTCGCCCTCATGGATCTCATACCCGTCAAAGTCGGAATCTCTGGCGGCGTATGTAATCTGCATGGTGGTGACGCTTCCGAGGCACTCGGTCATAGCGGCGATATTCTCCTCGGGCTCGAGCGAGTCATCAAAGTTCAGCATCGCCGTGATGCCCTGCGGCACGGTTTTGCTGGGGATGACGATGACACGTTTCTCCGTGAGCTCAACGGTCTGCTCGGCGGCCATGATGATGTTCTTGTTGTTGGGCAGCACGAACACGATCTCGGCAGGCGTGCGGTTGATGGCCGCGAGAATATCCTCGGTTGAGGGATTCATGGTCTGACCGCCTTCGATCACGCCGTCCACGCCCAGATCGCGGAACACATGCGCCAGACCCTCGCCCGCGCAGACCGACACACAGCCGTAGCGCTTTTCAGGCGCAGCAACGGCGGGTGCGGCCTCAGCCGCTTCGTCCATGTCCAGATCGTCGGTGCTCTGCGGCGCGCGGCCGGCCGCCATATCCTCGTACTGCGTGCGCATATTCTCAATCTTGGCAAGCTCCAGCGTGCCGTACTTCTGCGCCTCACTGAGCGCCTCGCCGGGGATGTCGGTGTGCACATGCACCTTGAATGCGTCGTCATCCTCGCCGATTACCAGACTGTCGCCGATGGTGGCAAGATACGCGCGGAAAGGCTCGATGGACTTGCCTGTCTTGCGCACAATGAACACGGTGTCAAACGTGAACGTGATCTCTTCGTCGGTGAGCGCGGCAAAATCGGCCGCCTGCTTCGTCTCGCCCGCGGCCGGACCTACGACGTCGCGGCCCTGCAAAGAGGCCAGCATACCTTCCAGGATGGTCACAAAGCCCATGCCGCCCGCGTCAACCACGCCGGCCTTTTTGAGCACGGGGTTCTGATTGACGGTGTTTTGAAGCGCGGCCCTGGCCGTGGGAATGCAGTTTTCCAGCACGCTCTCAATGGCGTCATTTTCTTCGGCCAGCTCGCGTGCCGCGTCGGCGGTCAGGCGGCTGACGGTCAGAATTGTGCCCTCGGCGGGCTTCATAACGGCCTTGTACGCAGCCTCCACGCCTCCGGTCAGCGCGTCTGCAAAGTCTTTGCCGTTGCCTGTTTCCTTGCCCTTCAGGGCCTTGGAAAAGCCGCGGAACAGGAGCGACAAGATAACGCCGGAGTTGCCGCGCGCGCCGCGCAGCATGGCAGAAGCCGTAATATCGGCCGCCTTGGTCAGCGTCACGCCGTCTGCCTTGCGCAGATCGGTGGCAGCCGCGCCCAGCGTCATGCTCATATTCGTGCCCGTATCGCCGTCGGGGACGGGGAACACGTTCAATTCGTTAATGCTCTGTTTGTTTATCTCGATCGAAGCTGCGGCGCTGAGCATCATGCGCCGGAATACAGCACCGTCAATTTCCTGTCTCAAATGGAACACCTCCGTCTACGCCTGCCGGCGCAGGTTAATCAATGGTAATCGAATCAACAAAGACATTGACGGCCCGCACCTGGGTACCGGTGGACTTTGTGACGAAATAGCGTACCTCGCTGATGATGGAAGCGCCGATGGCGCTGATATTGACGCCTTTATCGATCATGATGTGCAGATCGATGGAAATGGAATTGTCCTCGTGGAAGGTGACCCGCACGCCCTTGCTCATGGCCTCTCTGCGCAGCAGGTGCACAAGCCCGTCTGTCATGGAGCGGACGGCCATACCCTTGACGCCGAAGCAGTTGGTGGCGGCGTAACCGGCGATGTTGGTATAGACCGCACTGTCGACGGCAATCGAGCCGTTGTCCGTTTTCAAACGAATCATACCGTAACCTCCTTTTCAAGCGGTAGTGATTTTACATATACACGCTATTCTAACCGATTCTATCCAAAAGTACAAGTGCTAAATTGTACACGTGCGGGACAAAGCAGAAAAGACCGAAAAAGCCCGGCGCGGCGATGCCGCGCCGGGCAGATATTTAAATCATGCTCTTTTCCCAGCAATCGGGCGCCTGAATGTCCATCATCTTCACGATGGTGGGTGCGACGTTTGCAAGGCCGTACTGGCCGTCATGGATGACGTACTTCGTATCCGGATCGTAGATGATGAAGGGAACGGGGTTGAGAGAATGTGCCGTGCGCACCGAGGTCTTGCCCTTCTTGGTCTCGGTCATCTGGTCGGCGTTGCCGTGGTCGGCAGTGATGCAGACGGTGTAGCCGTATTTGTCGGCCGCTTCGAGAATCCGGCCCACGCTCTCATCCACGCACTCCATCGCCGTCACGACGGCCTGCATCACGCCCGTGTGGCCGACCATGTCGCCGTTCGGGAAGTTGCAGCGCAGGAAGTCATAGTTGTGAGACTCCATCGCCTTGAGCATGCAGTCGGTGATCTCTTTGGATTTCATCGCGGGCGCCTGATCAAACGGGATGATGTCGGACGGGATCTCCTCATACGTTTCAAGGCTCTCGTCGACCTTGCCGGAGCGGTTTCCGTTCCAGAAATACGTCACATGGCCGTATTTCTGCGTTTCGGACACGGCGTATTCGCGGATACCTGCCTTGCAGAGGACTTCCGTGAGCGTGTTCTTGATGACGGGCGGCTCGACCAGATAGTTCTCGGGGATGTTGAGGTCGCCGTCGTACTGCAGCATACCGGCAAACTTCACGCCCGTGTAGTCGCCGCGGTCAAACTTGTCAAAGTCCTTGCGGTCGAACGCAAGCGAGATCTCCTGCGCGCGGTCGCCGCGGAAGTTGAACAGAATCACGCTGTCGCCGTTTTCAATCTTCGCCACGGGCTTGCCGTCATGCGCAACCACGAACGCGGGCAGGTCCTGATCGATGTAGCCGGTCTCGGCGCGGTAGGTTTCGATGGCGGTCTTGGCGTCGGGGAACTGGCGGCCGATGGCCTGCACATGTGTGCGCCAGCCGGCCTCGACCATGCCCCAGTTGGCCTCATAGCGGTCCATGGTGATCTTCATTCTGCCGCCGCCGGAGGCAATCTTGTATTCATGCGTCTCGTCGCTCAGCCCGGCCAGCACCGTCTCCAGCTGCGCCACATATTCCAGCGCGCTCGTCGCCGGCACGTCGCGGCCGTCGAGCAGGATATGGCAGTACACGCGCTTAAGATCCAGCTCGCGCGCCTTTTTGAGCAGCGCGATGAGGTGAGAAATGTTCGAATGTACGTTGCCGTCGGACAGAAGGCCGATGAAGTGCAGCGCCTTGCCTGCCTTGGCGTTGTCGGTCAGGCTGACCCACGCCTTGGAAGAAAACAGCGTGCCGTTTTCGATCGACTCGCTGACCAGCTTTGCGCCCTGCGAGTAGATCTGGCCGCAGCCAAGCGCGTTGTGGCCGACTTCGCTGTTGCCCATGTCGTCGTCAGACGGAAGACCCACGGCCGTGCCGTGTGCCTTGAGCCAGGTGTAGGGGCAGGTGGCGAAGAGCCTGTCGAGCACAGGGGTGTTCGCAACGGCAACTGCGTCGCCGGGGCCGCCATCGCCGCGGCCAACGCCGTCCATAATGACCAGAACGATCGGTTTTTTCATTTGTAATCCCTCCGGATAGTTATCTTCTCAAAAATCCAGTTTATTTTACTACAACTTTCGCGCGATTACAATGCGGAATTTTGTATTTTGAGCATTTGAATGTGCTGTTCCGCCAGCGCGTAGACACCATCAAAGTCCACATGCGGGTTATATACCGCTTCCAGCTTGTCATGCAGGGCCTTGGCCTCGGCAAGTTTGGCGCATGCGGCGCGCAGAAGCGGCGCGCAGGCTGCGTCAAGGGCGGCGTAGCCCGTGAAATACACTGTGTCAAGCGCCGGGATGCGCACAGACTCACACATGCGCGGAAAGATGGGGTGCTGCGCGCAGACGGCGTCATACCCAGCCTGCTGCGCGGCTTTTGCCAGACGGTCGAGCGTTTGCGGCGAATGCAGCTCGCGCACGCTGCGGCAGCTCACGTCCGGTACGCTGACAAGCCCCTTGCAGCTCACCGCGCGCAGAAAGCGGCGATTGAGCCTGCCGGTTTTGCCGGAGCATGGCGGCAGGTACGCAAGCGGTTCTTCCGCGTCGCCCGCATTCGGCGGCGGGCAGGCCGCGAGTAGTTCATACGATTCCTGATACAGCGCCTTGTAGTGCGTATTCAGCGCGAGAATTTCACTGCGTTTCGGCTGCAGCGCCGCGCGGTCATAGAACTGCCCAAGATCAAGATACAGCCCCGACGCGCACGGGTAAACAGCCTCCTGTACATGCGGCGCGGTGCCGTCGACATAGCCGGTGCGAAGCGCCGGAATGTACACCCCGTCAAGCGAGTCCGGGTCACCGGAGCAGAGCACGTACTCCACGTCCAACCCCGCTTGCTCCATCGCAGCGCCGATGCGGCGCATAAAGCTCGACTTGCCGCAGCCGGGTCCGCCCTTGATGACCCAGAGAAAATCGCCCGATTCCGGTGGGCAGAAGCCGCTGTAGAGCGAATAAAAGCCTTCGGCGGTGTTTCCGCCGAGATAATACTGTGTGGCGTGTTCCATGTGCATCCCTCATTTCAGTTTTCTTCCATACAGGATATGCACATGGCACGAAAAGGTTCCGGAATTAATTCAGCGCCACGTCGGATTGTTCGAACAGCGCTTCGATACGCTGCTTGAGCGGCGCGAGTCCGGGCGCGTCCAGATCGTCCGCGCAGCGGATGTATTCCGCAGCGGCCTGCTGCGCCTGCTGCAGCGTGGCGAGATCCATCTGCAGGTTTGCTACCTTAAATGCGGGCAGGCCGTGCTGGCGGCTGCCGAAGAAGTCGCCCGGTCCGCGCAGGGCAAGGTCCTGCTCGGCGATGGCAAAGCCGTCGTTCGTGGCGCAGAGCGCCTTGAGCCGCGCGCGTGTATCCGCATTTTTGGTATCGGAAAAGAGGACGCAGTACGATTTGGCGCTCCCGCGCCCCACGCGCCCGCGCAGCTGGTGGAGCTGGCTCAGGCCGAAGCGCTCGGCGTTTTCAATCACCATCAGCGTCGCATTCGGTACGTCGACTCCGACCTCGACCACCGTGGTGGCGACCAGAATATCCGTCTCGTGCCGGGCAAAGGCGGCCAGCGCCGCCTCTTTTTCATGCCCCTTCATCCTGCCGTGCAGAAGGCCCACGCGAAGCTCGGGGAATACCGCCCGCTGCAGCGCTTCGGCCCAGACTGCGGCAGATTTGAGCGTGTCTGTCTCGCCGTCTTCCACGGCGGGGCAGACGATGTAGGCCTGATGGCCGGCCGCGCATTCGCGGCGGATGAAGGCGTTGATACGGCGGCGCATGCTATCTCCAACGAGAAAGGTGTCAATCTTCTGGCGGCCAGGCGGCAGCTCTGCGATGACAGACACATCCAGATCGCCGTAGGCGATGAGCGAAAGCGTGCGCGGGATGGGCGTGGCCGACATGACGAGAAGATGCGGCGTTCTGGCCTTCGCGGCAAGCTGCGCGCGCTGCGCCACGCCGAAGCGGTGCTGCTCGTCGGCCACAACAAGCCCAAGGTCGGAAAACGCCACGTCAGCCGTCAAAAGCGCGTGTGTGCCAACGGCCAGCTGCGCCCGGCCATCCGCCAGGCGGGCCTTTGCCTCACGCTTTGCTTGCGCGCCGAGCGAGCCGGTCAGAAGCACGACCTCGACGCCCAGCGGGCCAAGCAGCGCAGAGAGCGTTTTTGCATGCTGCTCCGCCAGAATCTCCGTCGGGGCCATGAATGCGGCCTGATGGCCGTTTTTTGCTGCGCAGTAGACGGCGGCGGCGGCCACCATGGTCTTGCCGCTGCCCACGTCGCCCTGCACCAGCCGGTTCATGACCGCGCCGGAGGCGAGGTCGCGCAGAATGTCGCGGATGGCCGACTGCTGCGCGCCGGTCAAAGAGAAGGGGAGCGCGGCATAGAACGCCTCCATCTGCGCGCAGACATACGGCTGCGCGGCGGCCCTGCTCCTTTGGCCGCGCATGACGGCAAGCCCCGCCGAGAAGATAAAAAACTCCTCAAACACCAGCCGCCTGCGCGCCTCGGCCAGCAGCTCCCGGTTCGCGGGCTGGTGCACCGTCTCGTATGCCAGCCGCACCGGACACAGATGATATCTGCGGCGCACGTCCTCCGGCAGAATCTCCGGCAGCGCGTCTGCACAGGCCGCGAGCGCGTGCTGCACGCATTTGATAAGCAGCTTGTTGGAGATGCCCGCCGTGAGCGCGTAGATGGGTAAAATCCGCCCCGTTACAAGCCCGGCGCGTTCGGCCGGCTCAAACGCGGGATTTGCCATCTGGTTTGCATAGCTGTCAGAGAGCACGCCGTAAAAATGATAGCTTTCACCGTAGCGCAGGCTGTCTTTGAGGTAGCTCTGGTTGAAGAACGTGAGCGTAAGTTTGCCTGTCTCGTCAGCCACCTGTACGCGCGTGATGTCCATGCCGCGGCGCACGTGCGCTGTGCGCGGTTCGGAGACGACCATCGCCTCAAAGCACGCGGGCCTGCCCGGTTCAAGCGCGCGGATGCAGACGAACTGCGTCCGGTCTTCATATGTGCGCGGAAAATATGCCAGAAGGTCATACAGCGTCCGCACGCCCAGCTTTTCCAGCTGCTTTGCGCGCTGCGCGCCGATCCCTGCAAGCTCTGTCACCGGCGAAAACAGCTCCATTTTCCCATGCCCCTTTCCATCAGAATCCCGCAACCTTGCAGAGGTTTCGCCCGCAGGCGCGCAAGATAAGAAAATCCCCCCGAAGCGAACTTCGGAGGGAATCCATTCGGCAAATTAAGCCAGCTTGTTCATCTTCAGGGTAATGTTGCTCTTCTTGCGGGCAGCGTTATTCTTGTGAATAATTCCCTTGTTGACAGCCTGATCGATGGACTTCACTGCAGCTTTGTAAGCGCTATCGGCCTGCTCACGGTTGCCTTCGGCAACAGCAGCGTCGAACTTTTTCAGAGTCGTCTTCAGCGCGGACTTCTCCATCTTGTTGCGTTCGTTGTTGACCTTGGAAACCAGAACTCTCTTCTTGGCAGACTTAATGTTGGGCATGACTACACCTCCTCCAATAGCGTTAATACCGAAACATCGCGTTTCAAAAAGAAACATACCGTCTCATGCAGAAATACATTATAGCGTGCAAGTTCGCTAAAATCAATAGCTTTTTTCTTGAAATTTCAAAAAAATTCGCATAGCGGCCTGTGCGCGCGGGGACAATAGCCGCGAGGTGAGGCGAATGCCGGTAAGGACAGATCTGGCGCTGGAGGAACGCGAGCTCTTCCGGCGCGATGCGGGCGAGCAGACGGAGCTGCCCGGCGTCTGGGCGCGGGAGACAAATGCCAAAGGCATCAAAACGACCTGCGTGAAAATTCTCGATGCGCAGGGCGCAAAGCAGCTCAACAAGCCCGTGGGAACCTATGTGACGCTGGAGCTCGCGCCGCTCACGCGGCGGGAAACGGGGAGCTTCAATCGTGCCGCGGCGGCGCTTTCACGCCAACTGCGCACGCTCCTTGGCGAACGGGAGAGCGTGCTCGTCGTAGGACTCGGCAACGCCGCCGTCACGCCTGACGCCGTGGGGCCGGAGACGCTCAAAAGCGTCATCGTCACGCGGCATCTCAAAACAAGCTGCGCCACGGCGTTTTCCGGCTTTGCCAGCGTCAGCGCGGCAGAGCCCGGCGTGCTCGGCACCACGGGTGTGGAGAGCGTGGAGCTCGTGCGCGGGGTCGTCGAACACGTCAAACCCGAGGCCATCATCGTCGTTGACGCGCTGGCAGCGAGCTGCGCGCACAGGCTGTGCACCACCGTGCAGCTCACGGATACCGGCATCGTACCGGGCTCCGGCGTTCAAAACGCGCGCGCGGCGTTCAACGCAGCCACGCTCGGCGCGCCGGTCGTGGCGGTTGGGGTGCCGACGGTCATCGACGCCGACGCGCTGCTGCCGAAGGACGCGCCGGACGAGCCGCGCGCCATTTCCGGCATGGTCGTGACCCCACGCGATATTGACGCACGCGTGCGCGAATTGGGCCGGCTCATCGGCTATGGAATCGATCTGGCCGTGCACCGCGGGCTGACGCTGGCCGACGTGGCGAGTTTTGTGCCATAATGTTCAGAAGCCTTATGTCAACGGCCGGATATTACGGAAACCGCCTTATGCGGAAAAAGTTCCTGTGGATAACCGTGTGGACAATGTGAAAAACTTTTGTGTTGCAAGGAAAATTCCACATGTCCACACACTTGTCCACAGGGGCGATTTTTAATTTTTTCCGGGAAAATGATGACCATAAATTCCCGCGCGAAGGTGGATTACGTCTACAACGGCGGTGGACATTTTTAGACGAATCTGAAAAAAAGCCGGAAAAAGTTCGCCTGCGGCGGAGGTATCTTTTTGATTGCTTGGGAAATACTGATGCAAGAACCGTTCATTTCATCAGGAGGCCGTCATGCAGGGAAAAGTAGAGATCAGCGGCGTAAACACGTCGAAACTGAAAACCTTGTCGAATGAGCAGATGATGCAGCTCATCGAGCGCTCACAGTCGGGCGACGACGAAGCCAGGCGCGAACTTGTCGAAGGCAATCTCAAGCTCGTTTTGTCGGTGGTGCAGCGCTTCATGGGCCGCGGAGAGAACCCGGACGATCTGTTTCAGGTGGGCTGCATCGGACTGTTGAAGGCCATTGCGAACTTCGATACCACAAAGCAGGTGCGTTTCTCGACCTACGGCGTGCCGATGATCGCGGGAGAGCTGCGGCGCTATCTGCGCGACTACAGCCCCATCCGCGTCAGCCGCTCGGTGCGCGACACCGCCTACCGTGTGCTGCAGTGCAAGCAGTCGCTCACCGCCCGCGACGGCCGTGAGCCATCGCTCGAGCAGATTGCGCTCGAGCTGCAGCTGCCGATGGAGCAGGTCGTGGGCGCCATGGACGCCATTACCGCGCCGGTGTCACTCTATGAGCCGGTCTATTCTGACGGCGGAGACCCTTTGACCGTCATGGACCAGGTGCGCGACACCAGAAATACCGATGAGCACTGGCTCGAGTCCATCGCCCTGCGCGAGGCCATCAAGGACCTGTCTGAACGGGAAAAGCGCATTCTGGCGCTGCGCTTTTACAGCGGCAAGACGCAGATGGAGGTGGCCAGCCAGGTCGGCATCTCGCAGGCGCAGGTCTCGCGGCTGGAAAAAAGCGCGCTCAGCAGCATCCGCAAGGCCATCAGCGGGTCATGATCCGCGCGCTGCGCGCATACGCTTTTGTGAGACCGTATGTGTGGGAGGCGCTGTGATGGTCAACCGGTTTTCTGAGCTTCGGAACAAGGAAGTTATCCACATCTGCGAGGGCACGCGTCTGGGCTATATCCATGATCTTTCCATCGATCTCGATTCCGGGCGCGTGCTGTCCGTTATCATTCCGGGCCCGTGCCGGTTTCTGGGACTGTTCGGCCGTGACTCGGAGTATATCGTACCCTGGAACTGCATCCGACGCATCGGTGAGGACATCATCCTCGTCGACGGGCCGGTCACGGACTGGCGTTCGCCGCGCAAACGGCACGGGCTGTTTTAATGCGCGAAAAAAGCGCGCAAAAGCGGTGTTTTCTGTAAAAAAATGCTTGCATTTGCGCGCGCGATCTTGTATAATACCTAGGCGCTGTGCGAAGCACGGCGACATTATGAAACCGCACATCCGGGAATTGCCGCTTGACGTGCCAGAAATGGTGGAGCGGCCTGAGAACCGGGTGGAGGTAAAAACAAAAGGAGAACAAAAACTATGGCAGTCGTATCCATGAAGCAGCTGCTGGAAGCTGGCGTGCATTTCGGCCACCAGACCCGCCGCTGGAACCCCAAAATGGCAACCTACATCTACACCGAGCGCAATGGCATCTACATCATTGATCTGCAGAAGACCGTCAAGAAGCTCGAAGAGGCCTATGCTTTCGTGCGTGAGCTGGCCGCCAACGGCCAGAGCATCCTGTTCGTCGGCACCAAGAAGCAGGCGCAGGACGCGATCAAGGAAGAGGCTGAGCGTGTCGGCCAGTACTACGTCAATGCCCGCTGGCTCGGCGGCATGCTGACCAACTTCCGCACCATGCGCACCCGTATCGACCGTCTGGCCCAGCTGAAGAAGATGGAAGAGGACGGCACGTTCGCGATGCTGCCCAAGAAGGAAGTCATCAAGCATCAGGGCGAAATCGCCAAGCTCGAGAAGTATCTCGGCGGCGTCAAGGACATGAAGAAGCTCCCGGGCGCGCTGTTCATCGTCGACCCGCGCAAGGAAAGAAACGCCATCGCCGAGGCCCGCAAGCTGCATATCCCCATCGTCGCTATCGTCGATACCAACTGCGACCCCGATGAGGTCGATTATGTCATCCCCGGCAACGATGACGCCATCCGCGCCATCCGTCTGATCGCCTCCACCATGGCCAATGCCGTGACCGAGGGCCGTCAGGGCGAGGAGAACACCGAGGCCGCCGCTCCGGCACAGGCCGAGGCTCCCGCAGCTGAATAAGATTTTGGATTTTAAAGTGCCCGCCGCATGACGGGCACTTTTCAAGAGATACTATTTTTTACAGGAGGAAATTACAATGGCATTTACTGCTGCTGATGTCAAGAAACTGCGTGAAATGACCAACGTCGGCATGATGGACTGCAAGAAGGCGCTTGCGGAAAACGACGGCGATATGGATAAGGCTGTGGAATGGCTGCGTGAAAAGGGACTGGCGAAGGCCGCGAAGAAAGCCGGCCGCATCGCGGCCGAAGGCATGGCGTATGCCGCTGTCTGCACCGACTGCGGTGTTGGCGCCATGGTCGAGGTCAACTGCGAGACCGACTTCTGCGCCAAGAGCGCGCCGTTTGTCGAGTTCGTCAAGGACATCTGCACGGTCGTCATGAAGGACAATCCCGCTGACGTCGAGGCTGTGAAGGAATGCAAATATCCGGGCACTGAGCTGAAGGTCAGCGAAGTGCTGCCCGAGAAGGTCATGTCCATTGGTGAGAACCTGCAGATCCGCCGTTTTGCCCGCTTCGACAAGAACACCACCGTGGCCTATGTCCATGCCGGCGGCAAGATCGGCGTTCTGGTCAACCTTGAAGTTGAAGGCGGCATTGACGCCACCGTCATCGGCAAGGACATCGCCATGCAGATCGCGGCCCTCAATCCCCGTTTCTGGGACAAGAGCCTCGTGACCGAGGACGTTCTGGAAGAGGAAAAGAAGATCCTCGTCGCCCAGATGGACAACGACCCCAAGATGGCCTCCAAGCCCCAGCAGGTCAAGGAGAAGATTGCTGCCGGCAAGCTCAACAAGTTCTACGAGGAGAACTGCCTGCTGCAGCAGCCGTTCGTCAAGGACGGCGCCGTCACGGTCGAGCAGTATATGAACGCCGCTGCCAAGGAGCTCGGCGGCAAGGTCAAGTTCGTCGACGCCGTCCGCTTTGAGAAGGGCGAGGGCATCGAGAAGAAGCAGGAAGACTTTGCTGCGGAAGTTGCCGCGCAGATGAACATGGGCAAGTAATCGTTTCATAGACCACATGCTTCGGCGGCGCAGCAACAGCTGCGCCGCCGCTTTTATCAGGGGGGAAAACATGCAAATCACAGTCCGTGCATACTGCGCGCAGGATCTTCCGCGCATGATCGGGATCTGGAACGAGGTTGTCGCCGAAGGCGTCGCCTTTCCGCAGGAGGAGCTTCTGGACGCGCATACCGGCGCGGCGTTTTTTGGCGGGCAGAGCTACTGCGGCGTGGCATGCGACGAAGCGGGCAGGATCGGCGGCCTTTATATCCTGCACCCGAACAACGTCGGCCGCTGCGGACATATCTGCAACGCCAGCTACTGCGTTGCGTCTGACAGCCGCGGAAGGCATATCGGCGAAAAGCTGGTGCTTGACTCTCTGGCGCAGGGCAGGGCACACGGGTTCCGCGTGCTGCAGTTCAACGCCGTTGTCGCAACGAATACGCACGCAAGACACCTGTATGAGCGGCTGGGCTTTCAGCAGCTCGGCGTGATCCCGGGCGGGTTTCGTATGCCGGATGGCCGGTGCGAAGATATTTGCCCGTATTACCGCACGCTCTGAGGCCCGTTTTTCTTGTTGCATTGTGTCGCAGCTTTGGGTATAATACATCTATATTATAATAGGAGGCCGCAATTATGGCTGTTAAAATCGAAAAGACCACCATCATCGGCGATGTGCTCGACATCGCGCCGCAGACTGCTCCTTTGTTTATGGCCATCGGCATGCACTGCCTGGGCTGCCCGTCTTCGCGCGGTGAGACCGTGGAAGAGGCCTGCATGGTGCACGGCGTTGACGCAGATGCGTTCCTGGCGCAGGTCAACAAGTTCATTGAGGCTTCGGAGGAAGCCGGACTGTAAGTGAAAAAGCCTTCGGCTTTTTCACTTACATAAGACCGCGCTCCGCTGCGCGCAAAGAAATGGCCGCCCTGCGGCCATTTTTCACACTTGCGGAGCGCAGCGTGTTTTTTTCGAGGCACATGTCCTCGAAAAAAACGATCAACATCTTTTCGCGCCTGCGGGCGCGAACTCTGCGGGGCATTTTTGGTATTTGCGAGGCATGTATGAAACTACCCATCTCCAACCGGCTTTTATGCTGCGCGTCGATGCTCACGCCGGGCTGCCGCGTGGCCGATATCGGCACCGATCACGGCTATCTGGCAATTCATCTGCTCCAGTCAGGTGTGGCCTCGTCTGTTGTCGCGGCCGATCTGCGCGAGCAGCCGCTGGCAAAAGCGCGGCGCAACGCCAGACGCTACGGCGTGACGGACCGGCTGCGCTTTGTCCTTTCCGACGGCCTTGCCAGAATTGAGCCGGGCGAGGCCGATACGGTCATCTGCGCCGGTATGGGCGGCGACTGCATCATCCATATTCTGGATTCTGCTGCATGGCTGCGCGACGCGCGCTACACGCTTGTTCTGCAGCCGCAGAGCGCTGGGCAGGCCCTGCGCAAATACCTGACCGACAGCGGCTTTGCCATTGAAAAAGAGACGCTCGCCAAAGACGGCGGCTTTTACTATACGGTTCTGCGCGCGCGCTTTGGAAAAGCCGCGCCGCTCACGCCGGGGCAGCAGTACGTCTCGCCGCAGCTGCTTGCAAGCGGCAGTGAGCTTTTGCCGGCGTACCTCGCGCGCATCGAAGCTGCGCTGCGCACCACGGTAGAGGGGTTACAGTCGTCACAGAAGGCCGCGCCGGAGCGCGTGGCGTATTACACACAGGCATTACAGGAAGTGGAGGGAATGCGGCATGACTACGGTACGAGAGGTGTATGAGGCGCTGTTTGCCTTTGCGCCGGAATACATGAAAGAGGATTGGGACAATGTTGGGCTTCTCTGCGGCCACATGGACGCGGCGGTTTCACGCGTGCTTGTCGCGCTCGACCCGGCGGACTGGGTGCTGCGTGAGGCAAAACAGCTGGACGCGCAGCTCATCGTGACGCACCATCCGCTGCTGCTTTCGCCCGTGAGGTCGGTCAGCGACCAGACGGAAAACGGCCGGAAGCTGCTGTTTCTGGCTGAAAACGGCATTGCGGCCATGAACCTGCATACGAACCTCGACTGCGCGCCGGGCGGTGTGAATGATGTGCTCGCAGCTGCGCTGGGCTTGTCGGATGTGCGTGTGCTTGCGCCTGCGGGCACGGACGCGCAGGGACGGGAATACGGCCTCATCCGCGTGGGAGATGCCCCGGAGCAGGCGCTTGCGGATTTCTGCGCGCTTGTCTCCGCTTGCCTGCACTGCCCGGGAGCGCGCATGGCAGACGGCGGCAAGAAGGTTTCGCGCGTGGCGGTGGGCGGCGGCTCGTGCGCCGGTGAGATGGAACAGGTTCTGGCTGCGGGCTGTGACACGTTCGTGACAGCAGACGTCAAATACCACCAGTTTTTGCAGGCGGCGGAGCTGGGGCTGAACCTCATCGATGCGGGGCACTTTGAGACGGAAAATCCCGTCTGCGCCGTCGTTGAGCGTATTTTGCGCGAAAGTTTCCCGCAGCTTTCGGTTTTGCTGGCACAGTCGCACAAAGACCCGACGCAATTTGCAGCAAAGTGTTGATTTTTTCCCTGCGGATATGATACACTATCAGCAGATTTTCAGAGGAAGGAAGAATACTCCATGTCCGGACATTCCAAGTGGCATAACATTCAGAAGACCAAGGGCGCACAGGACGCCAAACGCGCAGCTGCGTTTACCAAGATTTCCAAGGAAATGATCGTCGCGGTCAAAGAGGGCGGCGGCGTGGCCGACCCGGCGTACAATTCGCGTCTGGCGACCGTCATCACCAAGGCCAAGGCGGCCAACATGCCCAACGACAACATTAAGCGCGTGCTCGAAAAGGCCGCTTCCGCCGGTCAGGGCGATGCGTATGAGTCCATTGTCTACGAGGGCCACGGCCCGTGCGGCATCGCCGTCATCGTCGAAACCATGACCGACAACCGCAACCGCACCGCCGGCAACGTGCGCCACCATTTTGATAAATACGGCGGCAGCCTCGGCACCAACGGCTGTGTGAGCTGGTCGTTCGACAAGAAGGGCGTCATCGTCATCGATAACGAGGAAGAAGAGCTTGACGAGGATACCGTCATGATGGACGCGCTCGACGCAGGCGCAGCCGACTTTGTCCCCGAAGAGGGCTGCTTCACGGTCTATACCGACCCGGCCGACTTCAACGCCGTGGCCAAGGCGCTTGAGGACAAGGGCTATGCGTTTGAGTCTGCGCAGATCGAGATGGTTCCGCAGACCTACCAGAAGCTCGAGAAGCAGGAAGACATCGACAACATGGAAAAAATGCTCGATATCTTTGAGGATGACGACGACGTGCAGAACGTCTGGCACAACTGGGATCAGGACTGAGCTCCAGGAAAATGAAGCGTGCAACGCGGCGGACCCAACCGGTCTGCCGCGTTTTTGCGCGGCGGCAGAAACAATGGGGCGCATCTGGCTTTTTCCGCCCGGATGTGCTATACTTCCGTCGGGAGATGATGCTATGCTGGCCGATTGCCACATCCATATGGTGCTCGACGGCGTGTACTGGAAAGACGCCATCGCACGGCACAAAGACGGCGTGTCCGAGCCTTTCGTGCGGAGCACCCTCGCGCGCTATCAGTCACTTGGCGCAAGCTATCTGCGCGACGGCGGCGACCGCTGGGGCGTGTGCGGGCTGGCGGCAAGGCTTGCCCCACAATACGGTATCCGCTATGTCACGCCTGCGTTTCCCATCTGCCGCAAGGGGCACTATGGCATGTTCATCGGAAGAGCCTTTGAGACGTTTTCCGACTACCGCACCCTTGTCAGTGAGGTGAAAGCGCGCGGCGGCAGCTTCGTGAAGCTCATGATCTCCGGCATCATGGATTTTGACCGCTACGGCGTCATCACCGATGCGCCGATGCCGCCTGCTCTGGTGGCCGACTGTATCGCGCTGGCGCATGACGAGGGATTTTCCGTCATGGTGCACGCCAACGGTGACGCGGCCGTCACGGCGGCGCTCAGGGCAGGTGTGGATTCGGTCGAGCATGGGGCGTATCTGTCTGATGAGACCGTCTGCCAGCTTGCCGAAAGCGGCGCGGTGTGGACGCCCACGCTTGTCACGATCAAGAATCTCACCGGCTGCGGCCGCTATCCCGATGAAGTGCTGCGGCCGCTTCTGGACTACCAGTGCCGCGCGGTCAAACTGGCTGCGCAGAAGGGGGCGTATCTGGCCCCGGGCAGCGATGCGGGCGCGTACCGCGTGTACCACGGACAGGGAATGCTGGACGAGTACGCGCTGTTTGCAGACATTTTCGGCGCGGATGCGGATGGGATTCTCGCGCGCGGCATAGAAAAGATGATGGAAAAGTTTTAGGGCAGGGAAGCGTCCTTGCCCTTTTTCCGCGTATATGCTAGAATGGAACAAAACCTGTACGGGAGGCAGACGCCATGTGCGCAAAACGGACAAAAACCACAAAAAAGAAGATCGTTTCGGCCGCCTGGCGGCTGTTTTATGAACAGGGTTACGACAATACAACGGTAGACGACATCATAGAAGAATCCGGCACCTCCAAGGGCTCGTTCTACCACTATTTTGAGGGCAAGGACGCACTGCTGAGCTCGTTGTCATTTTTGTTTGATGAAAAGTACGAAGAGCTCATGCCGCTTCTTGACCCTGCGATGGGAAGCATTGACAAGCTACTCTATCTCAACCGTGAGCTCTTCGGCATGATCGAGGACACTGTTTCACTGGAGCTGCTGGCGCGGCTTCTTTCCACCCAGCTTGTCACGCGCGGCGAGCGGCATCTGCTTGACCACAACCGCGTCTACTACCGTGTGCTGCGCGAGATCATCCTCGCGGGGCAGCAGTCCGGCGAGCTGCGGACGGACATGACCGTCAATGAGCTCTCAAAGCTCTATGCGCTCTGCGAGCGCGGGCTTATGTACGACTGGTGCATCTGCAACGGCGACTACTCGCTCAAAAGCTACTCGGCTGCGGCCATGGCGATGTTTCTGGAGCAGTTCCGCGCAAAATAATTCTTCGGATTTATTTTTTGTGCAGTATGGAATACTGAAAATCGTACAGTTAAAAAACTCTTATAATACAAGCATTCAATAAAATATTCAGCAAACGCAGTATAGAATATAGTCTATACTGCGTTCTGCATTGCAGTCTATTTTTGAATATGCTATGATGTCGCCAATGTTTGAAAGAGGTGCATATCATGTGGAATTCTGAAGTACTTGCGTTCATTTTGTATTTTGTCCTGATGATGGCCATCGGCGTGGCGTTCTTTTTCCGGCAGAAAAATGCCGGTGAGAAGGAGTATTTCCTCGGCGGGCGCAGTATGGGCCCGTGGGTCACGGCCATGTCGGCGCAGGCGTCCGACATGTCGGCGTGGCTGCTGATGGGCCTGCCAGGCAGCATTCTGGCCTTTGGCTTTGGCCAGATGTGGATCGGCATCGGCCTGGCCCTCGGCACGGCGGCCAACTGGATCTTTGTTGCACGGCGCCTGCGCTGCTTCTCCGAAGCGGCTGGCGACGCCATCACGCTGCCGCAGTACCTGTCCAACCGCTTCGCTACAAAAAGCCTTGTGCTGCAGATCATCTGCGCGGTGATTTTCCTTGTGTGCTTTACGATCTATGTGGCCTCGGCCTTTGTCGCCGGAGCGACGGTATTCACAACGATTTTCCCCACGCTCTCCACCCCGGCCGCCATGCTGATTTTTGCCGCCATTATCATCATCTATACTTTTTTGGGCGGGTACAAGGCTGTCTGCTGGACCGACTTCTTCCAGGGGTTACTCATGCTCGCCGCCGTGCTGGCTATCCCCATTGTGATCGTTGCGACGATGGATCTCGACCCGGCTTCACTCCAAAGCGTCTACACCAACGCGCAGGACGGCACGCAGTATGTCTTTGGCGCCAACTTGTTCTCGGCTTCGTGGCAGGAGATCGCCTCCGGCCTTGCCTGGGGCCTCGGCTACTTCGGCATGCCGCATATCCTGGTGCGCTTCATGTCCATTGAAAAGCCCTCGATGGTCAAGAAGAGCGCCACGGTCGCCATCATCTGGGTGGTGCTCTCGCTTGGCGCAGTCACGCTCATCGCGTATTTCGGCCGTATGCTGGTGGCAGGCGAGCTGCTTCCGGCCGGACTGCAGAAGACGGTCTTCATCGTGCTTGCAAGAAAGCTCTTCCCGGCGTTCGTTGCAGGCTTGCTGCTGGCGGCTATTATGGCCGCATCCATGTCCACGGCCGACTCGCAGCTTCTGGTCGCGTCCAGCTCCTTCACCGCCGACATCTATAAGCCCGTTCTGCGTAAAAACGCCTCGGAGAAGGAACTTCTCTGGGTCGGGCGCGGCGTGGTGCTGGCCGTGGCGCTGGTGGCGTACTTCATCGCCTCCAGCAAGGCCTCTGGCGCGCAGGCCATCATGGATATGGTCGAAAACGCCTGGGGCGGCTTCGGCGCGGCGTTCGGGCCGGTGGTCATTTTGTCGCTCTTCTGGCGCAGGCTGACGTATAAGGGCGCGGTCGCCGGCGTGGCGGGCGGCGCTTTGACAGATGTCTTGTGGTATGTGTTTTTGTCAAAATCCACCGGAATCTACGAGCTGCTTCCAGGCTTTGCCGTGGGGCTTGTGTGCGCCGTTGTGGCGACGCTGCTCGATAGAAAGCCTGAAACGGCAGTTACGGATATTTTTGACCGCGCGACAAGCAAGGAGATTGACCGGTAGGCAAAGACTCAGCCCGGATGAAGTGATGTGCAAGTGTACAGGCTGTCCGCCTTTGGCGGACAGCTCGTGCGCGCAGCAGGCCGCGGCCTGTTGTCGAAAAACTCCAAAGGAGTTTTTCGACAGCCTCAGCCCGGATGAAGTGATGCTTCATCCGGGCTTTTATGCGCTTGGATTTTTGAGCGGGCGGGCGTTCAAACAGCCTGCCGTTTTTGCAGCTTTCCGTGAAAGCCTCCGGTGCGCTATGATCCGGCAAGCACTGAGAGCTGCGCAAAGACCCATGCAGGCGACACGCCCTTGGCGCGCACGGTGACAAGGACATCGCCGTATTTTACGCTGAACGCCATGCAGTCGTAACCCTCGTCACCCTCATATGTGCGCGCGTCCACGACGTCCTGCGTCAGCGCTTCCGCGTCAAAAATGGGGTCGTTCACAATCTCGCGCAGCGCTTTTGGTACGGAGTCCGCACGCGGGATCGGGTAGAGCGCGAGGTCATAGTTTTTTGTATCCTGCACGGCCGTCACGCGCGCGCTGTCTGCGTCGGTAAATGCGCGTACACTCCAGTAGAGCTCGCGGAAGCCGTTTGTCCACAGACCGGTGAGCGCATCTTCCCCGCGGCGGATGGATTCCGCTTGAAAGCCTGCGGGCGCAGCAGACGGGAAACAGCCGCCGAATGCCGCATCGGCCAGCGCCTTCTCATGCGTCAGCTCCGTGACGGATTCTGAGGCCACCGGCAGCCCGCAGATCGCATCTGCGCCTGCGTCGGTCGTGACGGGCGCAGCGGGGACGGACTCCGACTCGTAGATGCGCGGCTCCACGGGCAGGATATACTCAATCGGCCCGCGGGGTTCGGGGAGCGTCGGCAGTTCGATCTCGTCCTCCGGGACTCTGCGCGGCCAGAACGGCAGCGCGTCTGACTCGTCCGTTTCCGGAAGAAAGCCGGTGTGCGGCGTGTCCGCAGGGCTTTGTTCGGCTATCGCAGGAACACTCTGCTGCGGTGCTTCTTCGGCCGTCTGCTCCGGCTCGCCGGCAGCCTCGGGCGTCCCGGCCGGAGCCGCTTCGTCATCAGCCGCAGCGGCTTTCTCCGCGGGCGCTTCTTCGGACGCGCCGGGTGCGACCGGTGCTTCGGGCGCTGCTGCCTGAGCCGGCTCGTCTGCGGGATAGCTGGAGACGGTATCCGGCTCGCCTTGCGGCTCCTTTTGCGGTTCGTTCTGCGGCGCTGCGCCGGCGCAGGCGGCGAGCAGCGTCAAAGACAGGCAAAGCGCCAAAATCAACATGATTTTTCTTTGTAACATGGAAATACCTCCTTTGCTTCCTTACTTATCCAGACGAGAAAAAGCGGAAAAGGTTGCAAAAAACCGCGGCATCCCCAAAAACGGATGCCGCGGCGCTTTGTTTATGGATGCGCCTTGCGCGCAGACGGCCTGGCGCGGAAGATGACGCCGTAGACAAGCCAGTGCACCAGAAGCGTGAACGGTACGGCCACGATGAAATCCAGAATCGAATGTTGCTTGACAAACACCGTGGAAACGCTGATGAGAAGCCCCAGCGGCAGCATGACCCAGTGCAGGTGGCGCTTGCGCAGGCTGGGCGTACGGAAACACGCGGCGATGAGCGCACCGCAGCCGATCACATGCATGCTGGGCAGCACGTTGGTGTTGGTGTCGGCGGCATAGACCAGGCGCACAAGCCAGCTGCAGAAGTTCTCGCGCGGGAACGCAGTCACGCGCAGGTCCTGTCCGTTGGGAAACAGCAGGCAGAAGATCCCCGTGGTGAGAAAGCCGATGCCGATAAAGGCCATGTAACGCTTGAAGTTCCCGGCGTCGAAAAACGCCAGATATGCCGTCATGAGCGCCAGCAGCGGATGCCACATGCAATAGGGAATGATGAAATACTCACAGAATGGAATTTTGTCGTCGAGCGGCAGATACGACACCCAGTAGTTGTCGGTCACGACGTGCTCGATGATAAAAAATAGAACCAGATAGACCACCCAGATGCTGAGCAGCCAGAAATGGCGGTAGTTGTCAACCGTTCCGATCTTCCGGTGGTTCAGTCTTTTCTGAGACATATGCAGTATCGACTTCCTCCTTGATGACGGGGATAAACTGCCTGGCAAAACGGCCCTTGCCGCGCTGCTTGAGGTAGAAGAACCCGATTATGCTGAACGTCACGGCGCCGATGAAATTGACGAACAGGTCTTCCATCGTGTCATACAGGCCGATATCGAGATATCCGTCGAAGCCCAGATCCTGTCCGTCGACCTGGACGCAGTGGATGTCCGAGATGGTGACGGGCTTGTTCTGCATCGTCTCGTCGAGAGAAACGCTCGTAATGGTGTGCACGACGGTGTCCTTCTGCATATCGAGCCCCAGCACACGGTCGGCACCAAACTCAAAGAACTCCCACAGCACGCCGATGGTCATTGAGAAGCAAAATGCCACGATGGCCACGTATACAGGCGAGAGGCTGAACTTGATCTTGCTGTCGCGGTTGAGGATATCGATGAGCGAAAATCCGACCGCTGCGCACAGAAAACCGCTCGTCGTGTGCAGCATGGTATCCCAGTTGGGATACTGGATGAAATAACACTGCAGCTCACCAAGAATCTCAGCCGCAAAGATGAAGAGCAGAATGATGATCTCCAGCGTGGTCGGCAGCTTGATGGCAAGGCTTCGCTCGAGAAACAGCGGAATCATGAACAGAACCAGCACCAGCACGCAGGTGAACGCACTCTCAAAATCCCGGCGCAGAAGCGCTGCCGCGAGCGAGACAATGACGATCAGACGCACGATACAGTACACGGCAAACACCAGAGGCCGCTTCTTTGCCTCGGCCCATATCCGACGTTTTTGCGTATGCTTGTCCATTGCGCAGATTCCTTTCAGGCAGATGAATATATACTACTGCATTTTGCTGGAAGAACGGTGAACAAATTGTTAAATTCGTACAGATCAAACAGCCTTTGACAGCAGCAGCCGTTCGATGCGCTTGTACAGAAGGAAGGTGAGCAGCGACACCACCACACCCTTGAGCAGGTTGAACGGTACCACTGCGAACGCTACCAGCGTCCATACGCTTGTGATCGCGCCGTTTACCTGCGTGCCCATCGCCACGAGCGCGTCCATAGGCATGCCGTAGAGCTGCGCGAATTTGGGCAGAAGGTACCACGCATTGAAGAGGCTGCCGAATACGGTCAGTGTGAGCGTGCCGGTGACCATCGCGAAAATCGCGCCCTTTTTCGTCTTGATGCGGTGGTAAATCATCGAAGCCGGCAGCACAAACGAGCAGCCGACGGCAAAGTTTGCAAAATCGCCGACAAACATGGTGGTCGAGCCTTTTAACAGCAGCTTGAGCATATTTTTTACCAGCTCACAGACCACGCCCGACACGGGCCCGAGATAAAACGAGCAGATGAGCACGGGCAGCTCGCCCAGATCGAGCTTGTAGAAGCCCGGCGCGAAGAACAACGGAATCTCAAACAGCTGCAGCATGGCCGCCACGGTGGAAAACATCGCCACGAAGCTCACCGTTTTTGCTGCGCCCAGCTTTCGGCGCGAACGCATGGCAAAGCGCTCATAGATGAGCGCGACGGCCAGCAGCGCTGCGAATACCAGCAGGCATACGCCGATGAAAGACAGGTTCTCTTTGATGGATGTGAATAACGCTGACATAAAAAACACCTCTGCAGAAAAATGAACGCCTGAAAGAATGCTCCTTCAGGCGCTGCATGCACTGCAGCGGCGCGCACAACTCCGCAGACGCCACGGAACCGCGCACGATGCATCTTCTTCCATCCAGACTGTACTGTCGGTACCGGAATCACACCGGTTCAGCTTGCGCTCGCGGACTTTACCGCCGGTCGGGAATTTCGCCCTGCCCTGAAGATATTCTTCACTTGTAGCAGGCATATTATACCGCGCACCGGCGCGCTTGTAAAGCGTGATTTTTTCTGCTATACTGTGCCCAACGGAAAGGGGGCACGGCGATGGTCTGTGCGTTTACCGGACACCGGCCGGAGCGGCTGAGCTGGGGCGGGAATGAAGACGACGCGCGCTGTCTGGCGCTGAAGCAGCAGCTTGCGCGCCTGATCGGCGAGGCCTGCGGCGCGGGCTGCCGTACCTTTGTGTGCGGCATGGCGCGCGGGTGCGACCTGTATTTTGCCGAGCAGGTTTTGCAGGCGCGCCGGACGTGCGCGCAGATCCGCCTTGTGGCGATGATCCCGTGCCCCAGCCAGCCTGACATGTGGCCTGAACGCGAGCAGACGCGCTACCGGCGGCTGCTGGCCGCGTGTGACGAGGTGCGCGTGCTCGAGCCCGCCTATTCCGAAGGCTGCATGCTGCGGCGCAACCGCGCCATGGTCGACGCCGCCGACATCCTCATCACCGTCTACGACGGCTCCGGCGGCGGCACGGGAGCCACGGTGCGCTACGCCGAAAAGTGCGGCGTTACGCTCTGGCCCGTGTGGGTCTAGTCCGGCATTTGAAAGCCGTGCATCACGCCGCTTGGCGTGCTCGAGCAGATGTCGCCGCCCACCACCGCATCCTTGTAGACGAGAATGGTGGCGTAGTATTTGCCGTCGGCTTCGGGATAGTTGAGCACCTCGTAGACATAGCGTGCGAGCGTCTTGCCCGCGAGCGTGCTGAGGTCGTACCCCTGTGAGCGCTGCAGGTCGTTGTAACGCAGGAACACCTCCGTGGGATCTGTCGGCACGCGCACCTGCTGCGTCTGGACAGGCTCATCCGATACCTCCCAGCCAAACGCGGTCAGAAACGCGATGCGCTCAGCGTTCGTTTTGACGGTTTGCGCCGGTACGGCCGTTTCCGGCTCAGACGGCTGCGCGCCGGACTTGCCCGCGCGGCTCAGGCAGATACCCACAATGACGATCAGCATCACGAGCAGAAGCGCAATTGCGATCCGTTTGCTTTTGGAGAGTTTGGCGGTCATAAGCACCATGTTGATTCCTCCAATCAGGCTTGGTAGTACAACCTATTTCCAACGCAGAAAGAATATGACACAAGGAGGCAGACATGCTGAGGCTCGATAAAATTTTGTCTGACGCCGGCTGCGGCTCCAGAAAGGAGCTGCGTGCGGCCATCCGCGCCGGCCGTGTGACGGTAAACGGGGAAACGGTGCGCGACGAGGCGCGGAAGTTCGACGAAAAAACGGCAGCCATCGTCTTTGACGGCGCGCCTGTCGCGCTGCTGCGGCCGGTTCTGCTCATGCTTCATAAGCCGGCGGGCTACGTCACGTCCACCGACGATCCGGTTTCAAAAACCGTCATGGAGCTCATCCCCGCGCACATGCGCGCCTTCGGCGTCACGCCGGTGGGAAGGCTCGACAAGCAGACCGAGGGACTTTTGCTTCTGACGAATGACGGCGAACTTGCCCACCGCATCATCAGCCCCCGCCACGGCGTGTGGAAGACATATTTCTGCGAGCATGAGGGCGAAGCCTCACAAGAGGACGCTGCCGTTTTCGCCGCGGGTCTTACGCTCGCGGACGGCACGCAGTGCCTGCCTGCAAAGCTCCTGCCGCAGGGCGCCGGCAGAAGCCTCGTTTTCGTGCAGGAGGGCAAATACCATCAGGTGCGGCGTATGATGGCCGCGCGCGGTATGCCTGTGACGTATCTCAAGCGGCTCGCCGAGGGCGGACTCAGCCTGAACGGGCTGGAAAAAGGCGGCGTGCGCGAGCTGGATATCGCACAGGCCGAGGCTGCTCTGGACAAATTGCCCGAATTTTTTTGAGCCCAAACAGGCAACGTTTTTGCGAAAAAAACATGGCAGTTTTGGGGCAAATGACGAAAAACTATGAAAATGGCACAAAAAGAACTGCGGATTTTGAAAAGAAATGTCAAATACCCCTTGCAATAATGCTGAAAACGTAGTATTATGTCAATGGTTGTTTGTGTAAAAAGCATTACGAATAGGGAGGGCATCCTATGTCCAGTCGTGTTTTTCAAAGCGTCATTGTACAAATGAAAGAGGCCACTGACCGCGTGATCGGCGTGATCGACGCCGACAGCAATGTGATCTCCTGCAGTGATACCTCCATGATTGGCGAGAAATGGCCGGAGGCTGTCATCAAGCTCAACAGCGCGCCCGATTCCATCGTTGTTGTGGATAAGAAGACGTTCAAGCCGCTTGTCAGCTGGAGCGCGTATTTTGACTACGCGGTCTTTGCCGAGGGCGACGATGAGATGGCGCGCAGCCTTTGCGTCATGGCTTATGTCGCGCTCAACGGCGCGAAGACCTACTACGAGGAGAAGCATGACAAGGGCACGTTTGTCAAGAACATCATCACCGACAATATCCTGCCGGGCGACGTGTACATCCGCGCAAAGGAGCTGCACTTTGTTACCGACGTGCCGCGTGCCGTCTTCCTCATCCGCCAGGTCGGCCGTGCCGACGTGGCTGCGGTCGACGTGCTCTCCGGCATGTTCACCGACAAGCAGCAGGACTTTGTGCTCAGCATCAACGAGACGGATATCGCGCTCGTCAAGCAGATCGCGCCCAATACCGAAAAGGCCGACCTCATTAAGCTCGCGCAGCACATCGAAGATACGCTGCGCTCGGAGCTTTTTGTCAAGACGGTCATCGGCATCGGCACGGTCGCAGGCCATCTGCGCGAGCTGGCCGACTCGTATAAGGAGGCACAGGTCGCCATCGAGGTCGGCAAGGTCTTCGACACGGAAAAGAGCATCATCAACTATGAGAATCTCGGCATCGGCCGGCTCATCTACCAGCTGCCGACCACGCTGTGCGAGATCTTTTTGTCCGAGGTCTTCAAGAAGAACTCCATCGACACGCTCGATCAGGAGACGCTGTTCACCATCAACAAGTTCTTTGAGAACAACCTCAACGTGTCCGAGACGTCCAGAAAGCTGTTTGTCCACAGAAACACGCTGGTCTACCGGCTTGAGAAGATCAAGAAGCTCACGGGTCTCGATCTTCGCGAGTTCGACGACGCGATCATTTTCAAGGTCGCGCTCATGGTCAAGAAATATCTGGTATCCAGAGAGAACCGGATCATCTGAATCTCTGGAGAAAAGTTCGTATCGGAGTAAAACATGATCGAATTAACAAATGTCGTAAAAACCTATGACACCGGCACCAAGGCGCTCAAGGGCGTGTCGATGAAGATCGAAGACGGCGAATTCGTGTTTCTGGTCGGGCCCTCGGGCTCGGGCAAATCCACGATCATCAAGATCCTCACCGCCGAACTCGAGCCAACGTCCGGCGGCGTCCACGTCAACGGCTTCGAGCTTGAGAAGATCCGCACGCGTGCGATCCCGTACCTGCGCCGCACGCTGGGCGTCATCTTTCAGGATTTCCGCCTCATCGCCAACAAGTCGGTCTATGACAACGTGGCGTTTGCCATGCGTGTGATCGGCGCGGCCGAGAAGGAGATCAAAAAGCGCGTGCCGTACGTGCTCGAGCTGGTGGGCCTGGAAAATAAGGGCCGGCGTCTGCCGCACGAGCTGTCTGGCGGCGAGCAGCAGCGTGTGGCCATCGCCCGCGCGCTTGTCAACAATCCCAGCGTCATCATCGCCGACGAGCCCACGGGCAACCTTGACCCGGCGCGCTCGCTGGAGATCATGATGCTGCTCGAGCAGATCAACGCCCTTGGCACAACGCTCATGGTGGTCACGCATGAAAAAGAGCTGGTCAACCGCTTCACCAAGCGCGTCATCGCCATCGACGAGGGCAAGATCATCAGCGACGGAATGGACGGGTACTACTTGAATGAAGAAGAATAATATTGGTTATTTGCTTCGTGAAGGCGTGCGCGGCGTGTTTCTGCACGGGTTCATGTCCTTCGCGGCGGTCTGTGTGACGGTCGCGTGCCTGATCATCATGGGCAGTTTCAGCCTGATCCTGTATGATCTGCACGTCATGATCCTCGACCTGGAGAAGGAAAATCAGGTGCTTGTCTACATCGACGAGAACTATTCTGAGGCCAGGGCCAAGAGCGTCGGTTCACAGATCAACATGATTTCAAACGTGCACGAGGCGACGTTTGTCTCGCGGCAGGAGGCGCTTGACGACTTTATCGCCGAGCAGGGCGATGAGGCGACCTTCTCCGGCCTTGATGCCAGCACCTTCCGCGACCGCTATGTCGTCTCAATGGAGGACAGCGCACTTACGCTGCAGACGGTCGAGCATATCGAGCAGATCGAGGGCGTGGCCGATGTGAGCGTGCACTATGAGATTACAAACGGATTTCAGACGGTGCAGCGCGTTCTGAATGTTGCCTCCATGGCAATCATTGCGGTCTTGTTCGTGGTGTCGCTGTTCATCATCTCCAACACGGTCAAGCTCTCCATGTACGGCCGCAAAGAGGAGATTGCTATTATGAAGATGGTCGGCGCGACGAACAGCTTTATCCGCCTGCCTTTCGTTGTCGAGGGCTTTATTCTGGGCGTTCTGGGCGCGGCGATCGCGTTTTTCCTGGAATGGGGACTGTATGACTTCGTGGGCGCGAAGATCGCGGCCATCGATACGCTGCAGCTTGTCACGGTCGTGCCGTTCACCGAGGTGATCGAGATCGTGGCTCTGGCCTATGCCGTGACCGGCTTCTTTGTCGGCGTGTTCGGCAGTGTCCTCTCCATCCGCAAGTTCCTGAAAGTATAACCGGGAGGAATCTATGAAAGGCAAAAGAAATACGGCCCGCAGGCTTGTCTGCATCCTGCTCGCCATTGTGCTTTTGGGCTCGCTCGTCTCCGGCGCGCTTATCATCATGGTCAACGCCGCCAGCTCCAAGGAGATCGAGCAGGATCTCATCGCCCTGCGGGAAGAGCAGGCGAAGCTCAAAGAGCAGAGCGACGCGCTGCAGTCGCAGATCAACGAAAACCAGCAGCAGACGCAGACGCTGGTCAGCAGGAAGGCCGACATTGACCAGCAGATGGAGGTCTCACGTCAGACAATCGAAAACCTGAACGCGCAGATCCAGCAGTACAGCCTTCTCATTGCGCAGAAGCAGGACGAGCTTGACGCGTCCGTCGCCGAAGAGCAGGCGCTGCAGCAGCAGTATAAAACGAGACTCCGCGCCATGGAAGAGACGGGCTCCGTCTCTTATTGGTCGATTCTCTTCAAGGCCAGCAGCTTCTCGGACCTGCTTGACCGCGTGGACATGATCCGCGAAATTGCCAAGTCCGACCAGCTGATGCTGGAAAAGCTGGCCGCGGCGTCGGAAAAGATCGAGTCTGAGCGGGCCGGGCTTGAGACGCAGCTTGCCGGGCTCGAGACGGCCAAGCAGGAGCTGGCCGAACAGCAGTCGGCGCTCGAGGCGCAGCGCGCCGAGTCCGATATGCTGATTCTGCAGATGACGGCCGAGTTCGCCGCGCTTTCTGACGAGTACGACGCGGCTGAGGCTGCAAAGGATGAGCTGCTTGAGCAGATCAAAAAGACCGAGACCGAGTACTTCAACGCACTCAGCGCCGAGGAGGCTGCGCGGCTGGCCGCATTGAACGCGCAGAACAACAATAAGGTTCCGGCGTCCGGCTCCGGCGCATCTTCGGAAAGCGGCTTTCTGTATCCGCTACCCTACGCTGTGGAGATTACCAGCCCCTTCGGCATGCGCCACAACCCCGTGACCGGGAAGTACAGCAGCCATTCCGGCGTTGACTTCGGCGCAGGCCAGGGCACGTCGATTTACGCCTGCAAGAGCGGCACGGTCACGGTCGCCGGATATGCGGAGGCCTGGGGGTACTATGTCACCATCAACCACGGCGATGGTTACTCCACGCTCTATGCACATATGACGAACTACACCGTCTCCACCGGCGACTATGTCGCGCAGGGCGACGTCATCGGCTATGTCGGCTCCACCGGCTGGTCGACCGGCCCGCACCTGCATTTGAGCGTCCTGTACAACGGCGCATATGTGAACCCCATGAACTACGTCAGCGCGCCGTAATGCAGCCGCAGGCTGAACTTCAACTGTTCCCACAGTCCGAAAACGGGCTGTGGGTCAGATTTTGTCAGAATAAAAACGAAAAAGGGGTGCTCATTTGAAAAAGCTGCCGAAGATCTTACTCATTGCCGCGCTGCTTGTTTTTGCCGTCGGCGCGACGTTCTACATCACCTATACCGAGCTGACACGCCAGTATGAACTGGAATTGCAGTCGCTCACGCCCGTCGAGCAGAAGACGGCGGAAATCTCCGCCTATCTGGAGGAGTATTTTATCGACGAGTACGACGAACAGGCGCTGGCTGACGCAGCAGCTGCAGCCATGGTCGAGGCCACGGGCGACGAGTGGAGCTATTACCTCACGGCAGACGAGTATCAGACGTACCTCGAGAGCTTCTACAACGCCTACGTCGGCATCGGCGTGACAATCATCGAGGATGCGCAGGCCGGCGGCATGCGCATCGAGGCCGTCACGCCCGGCGGCCCGGCCGACAAGGCGGGCGTGCAGGTGGGCGATATTCTGCTGCAGGTCGAAGGAAGCAATACGCTTGAGCTTGGCGTGTCTGGTACGCGTGATCTTGTGCGCGGCGAGGCAGGCACAACGGTCGACATGCTCTTTTTGCGCGGCGAAGAGAAACTGAAGCTCACCATCACGCGTGAGCACATCGAAACGGAGGTCGCGGGCTGCGAGCTTCTCGATGGCGAAATCGGCTACATCTGGATCAAAAACTTTGATGTTCGCTGCGCAGATGAGACCATTGCCTGCATCGAGAAGATGCGCGAAGCAGGCGCGAAGGCACTTTTGTTTGACGTCCGCTTCAACGGCGGCGGCCTCAAGGACGAGCTTGTGAAGGTGCTCGATTATCTGCTGCCCGAGGGTGCGCTCTTCCGCAGCGTCGACTATGACGGCACGGAGGAGGTCGACTACTCCGACAGTGCCTGCGTTGAGGTGCCGATGGCGGTGCTGGTAAACCTCGATTCGTATTCCGCAGCTGAGTTCTTTGCAGCCGCGCTGCAGGAGTATGGCTGGGCCACTGTCGTTGGTGAGAAGACCTACGGCAAGGGCAATTTCCAGACGGGCTTCGAGCTGTCCGACGGTTCGCTGCTCAATATCTCCATCGGCAAATACTATACGCCAAACGGCGTCAGCCTCACCGGCGTGGGCATCACGCCCGACATCGAGTGCGACCTGTCAGACGAGGACTATGCAAATCTCTACTACGGCCTGCTGGAACGCGAAGACGACGTACAGCTTCAGATTGCGCTCGACGCGATCAAACAGAAAATCTCTTGACAGACCGGGGTTTGCCGCCTATAATCTCTATGATTATACGCGTTTTGCCCGTTTTGCGGGAAAAATGCAACGTTGGAAGGATGGATACCATGGCGAAAGAATTTAAAATCAGTACGCTGCGGCTCAAAGAGCTGGAGCAGGAACTGTTTTATCTCAAGACGACCCGCGAAAAAGAGGTCGCCGAGCAGATCAAAGAGGCGCGTTCGTTCGGAGATCTCTCCGAGAACAGCGAATACGACGAGGCAAAGAATGAGCAGGCCAAGCTCTACGGCCGCATCGCGGAGGTGGAGAACATCCTCGCGCACGCGGTCATCATCGACGAGACCGAGCAGTCCAGCGGCCGCATCAGCCTTGGCTGCACCATCAAGGTCGAGGATACCGAGACCGGCGACGAGGAAATCTACGCTATTGTCGGCTCGCAGGAGGCCAACCCCATGGAGTGCCGCATCTCCGACGATTCCCCGTTTGGCCGCGCCATGCTGGGCCACGTGGTGGGCGATATCGTCGAGGTCGAAGCGCCTGTAGGGAGCCTGAAATACAAGGTACTTTCTGTAGAAAAATAAGTGTGAAGAGTCGATTTGGGAGAGGTTAACGGATGGACAACGAGAACAGAAACGAAGCGGTGCTGGGCGACCAGCTTCAGGTGCGCCGCGACAAGCTCGCACAGCTGCAGGCAGAGGGCCGCGACCCCTTTGTGCTGACAAAATTCGATGTCAGCGCCGACAGCCAGCAGATCAAGGACAATTTTGACGCGCTTGAGGGCACGCGTGTGACCATCGCCGGGCGCATGATGTCCAAGCGCGGCATGGGCAAGGTATCGTTCTGCGACATTCAGGACAAGGCCGGCCGCATCCAGCTCTATGCCCGCAAGGACGAGATGGACGAAGACGACTACAACCGCTTCAAAAAGTACGATATCGGTGATATTGTCGGTATTGACGGCGAGGTCTTCCGTACCCAGCGCGGCGAGATGAGTGTGCGCGCGAAGAAGATCACGCTGCTGTGCAAGTCGCTTCTGCCGCTGCCCGAGAAGTTCCACGGTCTGACCGACAAGGAGCTGCGCTACCGCCAGCGCTATGTCGATCTCATTGTGAATCCCGAGGTCAAGCGCAATTTTGTCATCCGCTCGCAGTTTATCAAGTTCATGCGCGACTATCTCGACGGCATGGGCTATATCGAGGTTGAAACGCCGGTGCTCAACACCATCGCCGGCGGCGCTGCCGCGCGCCCGTTCATCACGCACCACAATACGCTCGATATCGACATGTATATGCGCATCGCGACCGAGCTTCCCCTTAAGCGACTGATCGTCGGCGGCATGGACCGTGTCTATGAGATCGGCCGTATTTTCCGCAACGAGGGCATGGACCCGAAGCACAACCCCGAGTTCACCACAGTCGAACTATATCAGGCCTACGCCGATTTCCACGACATGATGGACATCGCCGAGGGCATCATCTCCGGCGCGGCGCAGAAGATCCTGGGCACGTATGATGTGCAGTGGCTGGGCGAGAGCATCAGTCTTGCACCCGGCTGGCGCAGACTCACCATGGTCGACGCCGTCAAGGAATACGTGGGCGTCGATTTCGGCGCGATCACGGACGATGCCGAGGCCGTTGCAGCGGCGAACGCCGTTGGCGTCGAGCTGGCTGACGCGGCGGAAAAGACGTGGGGCAACGCGCTCTATGCGTGCTTTGACCAGAAGGTCGAAGAAAAGCTCGTCCAGCCGACGTTCATCACCATGTACCCGGTTGAGGTGTCGCCGCTGACCAAGCGCAGCCCGCTTGATCCCAGGCTGACCGAGCGCTTTGAGCTCTTCGTCTGCCGCAGCGAGCTGGCAAACGCCTATTCTGAGCTGAACGACCCCATTGACCAGAGACATCGCTTTGAAAAGCAGGCCGAGCAGCGCGAGCGCGGCGACGACGAGACCGAGATGCTCGATGAGGATTTCCTCACCGCGCTCGAGTACGGTATGCCGCCCACGGGCGGTATGGGCATCGGCATCGACCGTGCAGTGATGCTGCTGACGGGAGCCGACTCCATCCGCGATGTCATTTTGTTCCCGACAATGAAGTCCTTACCGAACGACAAGTAAGAAAACCCCAGTATTTATGCGGGTTTCGGGACTTTCCAAACCGAATAAATTTACCTC
>SFHJ01000021.1 GCA_004555655.1 Clostridiales bacterium | reverse complement strand
TTCCCCAGTATACCTCTTGTTTGGCACTCCTTTCGGCATAAAACAACACCCCATTCGTTAGTAGTATACCATACTGTCTAACAAATGGGGTGCTGTTCACAGTTGGCCGCGCCGGTTTTGTGCCAAATATGGTTTATCCGCCAAGGTAGGCTTTCTTGATCGAATCGCTCTCAATGAGCTCTTTGCCGCTGCCAGAGACGGTGATGCGGCCGGATTCAAGCACGTACGCGCGGTCTGCAATCTGCAGCGCCATCTGCGCGTTCTGTTCGACAAGAAGAATCGTCGTACCGGCCCTGTGCAGCGACTGAATGATCTCGAAAATCTGCTCGACCAGGATCGGGGCAAGACCCATCGAAGGCTCGTCAAGCATCAGCAGCTTCGGGTCGCTCATCATGGCCCGGCCCATGGCCAGCATCTGCTGCTCGCCGCCGGAGAGCGTGCCGCCGATCTGCTTGCGGCGCTCTTTCAGACGCGGGAAGAGCTCAAACACGCGCTCAAGATGCTCGGGCGTATCCTTGAGCGGCCGCGTATACGCGCCCATCTCGAGGTTTTCTTCCACCGTCATATGCTGGAAGACACGCCGTCCCTCGGGACACTGGACAAGGCCGCGCTGAACGATCTTGTTGGGCGACATGGCGCCGATGGACTCGCCCAGAAACTCAATCGTACCGGTCTTCGCGTGAAGAAGTCCGGAGATGGTGTTCAGAACCGTGCTCTTGCCTGCACCGTTGGCGCCGATGAGCGTGACGATCTCGCCCTGCTCCACGTCGAGCGAAACGCCCTTGACCGCGTGGATGGCGCCGCCGTAATAGACGTTGATATCCTTGACTGAAAGAAGCACGTTACCCCTCCTTCTTTTTGCCGAGGTAGGCCTCGATGACAGCCGGATTGGACTGGATGTCGTCCGGCGTTCCCTTGGCGATGATCTTACCGAAATTCAGCACGCAGATGCCCTCACAGATACCCATGACGAGGTTCATGTCGTGCTCGATGAGCATGATGGCGATGCCGAACGTGTCGCGGATCTTGACGATGTTGTCCATCAGCTCGCTCGTCTCGGACGGGTTCATACCGGCTGCCGGCTCGTCGAGCAGCAGCAGCGACGGATTGGTCGCCAGCGCGCGGACAATCTCGAGCCGGCGCTGCGCGCCATAGGGCAGCGAACCCGCCTTGTGCGCAGCCAGATCCTGCATGTCGAAGATGCTCAGCAGTTCAATGGCGCGCTCACGCGCGATCTTCTCCCTGCGCCAGTAGTTTGGCGTGCGGAAAATGGCAGACGCGAGGTTGTATTTGGTCTCGTTGTGCAGGCCAATCAGCACATTTTCCAGTACCGTCAAATCGCGGAACAGACGGATATTCTGAAATGTACGCGCGATGCCGAGCTGGTTGACCTGCGCGGTCGTCTTGTTGGCGGTGTCGATGCCATCAAGCAAAATGGAGCCGCGCGTGGGCTGATAGACCTTGGTGAGCAGGTTGAAGATGGTGGTTTTGCCCGCGCCGTTCGGGCCAATCAGGCCCGCAATCTCGGTGCGGCCAATGGCCATGTTGAAATCACTAACGGCGGACAGGCCGCCGAAGTCGATGCCAAGGTGGCGCGTCTCCAGAATGGGATGCTGGCCGATATCACGCTCGGGAATGATATTGGTCGACGGCACCGGAACGAGCTTCGTTGCGGGTCTTCTTTCAGAACTCATACCTTGCCGCCTCCCTTCCCTGCTTTTTCAGACACTTTTTTCTGCTTTTTCCCGGGCCTGTCCTTCCGGAACAGCCCGACAAACCAGTTGATGAACTTCTCCAGTACGCGCGACATGGAGAAATCGTAGCTGCCAAGCAGGCCCTTCGGACGGAAAATCATCATGATGACCAGCGCCAGCGAATACACAACCATGCGCAGATCGTCGACCGAGCGCAGCAGCTCCGGCAGGAATGTGAGAACCGACGCCGAGACAACAGAGCCCAGCATCGAGCCCATGCCGCCCAGAACGACCATGACAAGGATCTCAATGGACTTCATGAACTTGAACGTGGAGGGATACAGCGAGCCGAGATAGCCCGCGTACAGGCAGCCGGCTACGCCGGCAAACATCGCCGAGACGACAAACGCGAGCGTTTTATAATACGTGGTCTGGATACCGGAGCTCTCCGACGCGATCTCGTTTTCGCGGATGGACAGAATTGCCCGGCCGTGGCGCGATTTCATCATCATATGGATGATCGTACACGTCAGCACCATGCAGATGAAGACCAGCGTAAAGCTGGAGTATTTCGGGATGCGCTTGAGGCCTGCCGCACCGTAGGTGAAATCAAAGCCGAGCAGCGAGTCGATGTTGGTCAGAATCACGCGGATGATCTCGCCGAAGCCAAGCGTAATGATGGCCAGATAGTCGCCGCGCAGACGCAGGGCCGGGATGCCGATAATAAGGCCAAAGATGCCTGCCACAATGGCGCTGAGCACAATGGCGATGATAATGTACGGCGTGAGCGCCGCCGTGTCGCCGGCCTTGATGAGCGCGGCTGCGGGCGTCGCTTTCATGAAGATGCCTGCCGTATACGCGCCGACCGCCATAAAGCCTGCGTGGCCCAACGGCAGCTGGCCAAGGTAACCGGTGGCGACGTTCAAAGACACGGCGAGGATGATATTGATGCCAACCATGATAAGAATGCCGGTCCAGTAGTTGGTGATGACGCCAGCATGCATCAGGGATGTGAACGGGAACCATACTGCTACGATAAGCACAAGATTGATCAGATACCGCAGCGGCATGGGGATGCGGATCCATCCGGAATTGTTGTTCTTCATGTCGCCGCCTCCTTAAACCTTTTCCATGACCTTACGGCCGAGAATGCCGGTCGGACGGACGAGCAGCACGACGATCAAAATCGCGAACACCACACCGTCTTTCCACACGGAAAGGCCGACAGCGGAGACCAGCGCCTCGAGAAGGCCAATGGCAAAGCCACCGATCATCGCGCCCGGAATTGAGCCGATACCGCCCAGCACCGCCGCGACGAACGCCTTGAGGCCCAGCATTGAGCCCATCGTGGGCGACGCCTGCGGGTAGGCACACAGATACAGGATGGAACCGATACCTGCCAGCGCAGAGCCAACCGCGAAGGTGAACGAGATGGTCTTATTCAGACTGATGCCCATCAGCTGCGCCGCGCCCATATCCTCTGAGACCGCGCGCATGGCTTTGCCAAGTCTTGTCTTCTGCACGAGCAGCGTCAGCAGAAGCATAACCACGATCGAAACGACGATGGTCATCATTGCCGCGTAGCTGATCGTGATACCGGAGAAGGTCACGCTGCCGGTGATGATGGGGTCCATACTCTTGGTGTCGGCGCCGAAGAGCAGCTGCGCGCCGTTTTCCAGCAAAAACGAAATGCCGATGGCGGTGATGAGCAGCGAAAGACGCGGCGCCTGCCGCAGCGGCGTATAGGCGACCTTTTCGATCATGACGCCAAGCGCCGTACTGACCAAAATCGCCAGAACGACCGAAAATATCGGATGCAGGTGGAACGTTGTCATGGCGTAGAACGCGGTATACGCGCCGACCATGATGATATCGCCATGGGCAAAGTTCAGCAGCAAAATGATGCCATAGACCATGCTGTAGCCAAGCGCCACGAGCGCGAATACAGAGCCCGTCTGCAGACCGTTGAACAGCTGCGAGAAGAACAAAGACATGTGTGCGGTCACTTCCTTTCCGTTTTTGCACGGAGATTCGACAAATTCGTGCTTATTGTACTATCCGGACGTGTGAAATGTCAATGAGAAATGCGGATTACGGAACATACGGAGGAAGAAAATCTTCCTCCGTATGCAGCATTCAGTTTCCATGCGGATGCGCCGGAGCGCAAACCATCAATACATTTCCTTAAAGACCTCTTCGCCGCCGGTCAGCTCAATGATAGCTGCGGACTTGATGGGGTTGTTGAACTCGTCAAAGCTGTAGGTACCGGTGATGCCCTCAACATTGTTCATGTTCTTGATGGCGTCGATGACGGCCTGCTTATACTCCTCGGTACCGGCGGTGAGACCGGCCTCTTCAGCGGCTTTCAGGCCTTCGCACATAATCATGGCAGCATCGTAAGCAAGCGGCGCAAACATGTTGGGAACGGGCTCACCGTAGACGGTCTGATAGTCGGCCTCAAACTGCGCGACGGACTCGGTACCGGGCGCGTAGCCGGAGCAGTAGACAGTGCCTTCCAGATCTTCCGCGGAAGCGTAGTCCTTGATGGAGCCGAAGCCGTCGCCGCCGAGGAACTTGGCAGTCAGACCGGCCTGACGGCCCTGCGTGACGGCAAGACCGGCTTCACCGTAGTAAATGGGAGCAAACACGACGTCGGGGTTCTTGGCGGCAATGTTGGTCATCTGCGCCTTGTAGTCCTTGTCGCCCTCGGCAAAGGCCTCGGAGGCGACAATCTCAAGACCAAGCTCGCCGGCCTTGTCGACGAACGCCTGCATCACGCCCTCGGAGTAGTCGTTGCCGGTCTGATAGAACACGGCCGCCGTCTTTGCGCCGACAACATTGTAAGCGTAGTCAGCCATCTTCTCGCCCTGGAACGGGTCGATGAAGCAGGAGCGGAAGACGTTCGTGCGAACCTCGCCGGTATCCTCCATCACGGTGACGCCGGCAGCAGTGGCGGAAGCGGTGATCTGCGGCATGTTGACCTCATAGGTCGCGTCGGACAGCGCAATGGTGGCGCCGGTCAGAACGGAGCCGATGACGGCCGTGATGCCCTTGTCGCAGGCCAGGTTGAACGCGTTGACAGACTCGACGCCGTCGGCCTTGTCATCATATTCCAGAACCTTGATCTGCTTGCCGCTGATGCCGCCGGCCTCATTGAGCTGGTCGATATACAGCATCGCACCGTTGTGAACAGGGATGCCGTACTGCGCGTAGTCGCCGGTGGTGTTGGTGATGAGTGCGATGACGATTTCGCCGCCCTCTTCACCGGAGGTGCCGTCAGCGGCCTGGGCAGGCGCGTCGGCAGCGGGCGTTTCATCAGCGGGCTTCCCCGCCTGATTGCTGGACGCGCAGCCGGCCATGCAGGCGATCAGCATCGAAAGCGCCAGAACAAGGCACAGGATCTTTGCTAACTTTTTCATTTTTCTTAACCTCTTTGCTTGTGTATTTTTCAGCTGGAAACCAGCATGAAAGCAGAAAAACAGGACACAGTCATTGCGGCTGTGTCCGATCATCCGTTTTTACAGGCAGTACGAGCAGCCGATGCACGCATCGCGGCAGCGGCATTCATGCGATTCCTCTGCTGATTCTGACGGTACATGGCGAAACCTCCTGTAAAATGGTTGCGTTTATTATATTTCTGCGTATCGTCTCTGTCAATCTGTAAAAACGAACAAATACACCATAATTATGGCTGATAAATTATTGATAATGCATAAAATGTTCTTGTTATGAGAACATTTATAAAGATAGTCCACAATAAAAAGACATTTATAGATTAAATATCCATTAATCTTTTTCATATATATAGATACGAACTGTAGCCGGTGATTGCTTTTTTTGACAGCATTTGTTATATTGAAAAAGATCTTGCAAAAAACTGCAAACAAGGTGTGTGAAGAACAATGGAAAAGAAAAAAGAAGGCAAACGCCGCTGGGGCGACCGCAAGGACGGCGTTCTGCTGCGCAAGCTGGATGGCATGCACTTTATCATGCCGATCATCTACCCCAACCGCTGCGACAACGAGGCGTATATCTCCGAGACGATCGACCTCACCAATGTAAATGCCTATCTCAGGCAGAAGAATGAAACCGAACAGGAATTCCCCTACACGATCTTCCATCTGATCGTGGCCGCGTTCATCAAGACCATCACGCTCCGGCCGAAAATGAACCGCTTTATTGTCAACAAAAATACATATCAGCGCAATGAGGTCACAGCGTCGTTTGTCGTCAAGAAGCGCTTTGCTGACGATGCAGCCGAAGGGCTGGCCGTCATTCATGCGAAGGACGACTCCACGCTTACCTCTATCCATGAAGACCTGCGCCATCAGATCATGGACTGCAAGGACGAGAAGAAGGTCGATTCCTCGTCAGACAGCATGGATTTCTTTAACAGTATGCCGCGCTGGCTTGGCAAGTTTATCGTCTGGATTCTTACCCGGCTGGATCTGCACGGCTGGATTCCGTCGAGCCTCATTGAGACCGATCCGTTCTACACCTCCATCGTTCTGTCGAACCTCGGCTCAATCAAGCTGAACAGCGGCTATCATCATCTGACCAACTGGGGCACGTGCTCGCTGTTCTGCATCATCGGTGAAAAGTCGATGCGCCCGGTGTTCCAGCCCGACGGCACGTATGAAATGCGGGAGATGCTTGATCTCGGCATCACCATTGACGAGCGTTTGGCGGACGGATATTACTATTCCAAGACCATCAAGCTGTTCAAGACGCTGATGGAGCATCCTGAGCTGCTCGAGACGCCTGCCGCACAGCAGATCGAATACGCAACCAAATAAGGTTATGACAGTCAGTACGGCGCGGCCATCGGGCCGCGCCGTACTTTATTGGATTGGATAAGCAGCGGGGACTTTCCTGCTGTCTTATTTGAGATGCAGCGGCGCTTCGCTTTCGCAGTAGATGCAGCGGTAGCGCTTCTTCTCGCGGTCCACCAGCCGGAACTCATGGCGCAGCTCCTGCTCGGTGGAGGTGATGCAGCGCGGATTGTTGCAGTGGATGATGTCCACCACGCGCTCCGGCAGCGTCAGATGCTCGCGCTTGACGAGCTTGCCGTTCTCAATGATGTTGACGGTGATGCCCGGGTCGATGTAGCCCAGCACGGCGAAGTCCAGATCAATGACCTGACCGACCTTGATGATGTCCTTCTTGCCCATCTTCTCACTGTCCGCGTTCTGGATCATGGCCACGGTGCAGTCCAGCTTGTCCAGACCCAGAATGTTGTAGATTTCCATGCTGCGCCCGGCTGTGATATGATCGAGCACGATGCCGTCTTTGATTTGACCGATAATCATACATTTACCTCCAGAAGTTTCAGAATGAGCGCCATACGCATGTATTTGCCGTTCAGCACCTGCTTGAAGTAGCACGCGCGCGGATCGTCATCCACGGTCACGGAGATTTCGTTCACACGCGGCAGCGGATGCAGAATGGAGAGAGACTGCTTGGCAGTGCGCAGCTTGTCCGGTGTCAGGATGTAGGAATCCTTCAGACGCATGTAGTCGGCCTCGTTGAAGAAGCGCTCGCGCTGCACGCGGGTCATATAGAGGATGTCCAGCTCGGGCATCGCGTCTTCAAGACTGGTTACCTCGACATAGGGAATGTTGTTCGGTTCGAGCACGTCGGAAATGATGTACTGCGGCACGCGCAGCTCTTCCGGGGAGATCAGCACGACCTTCAGCCCCTTGTAGCGGGACATCGCAGAGATCAGCGAGTGTACCGTGCGGCCGAACTTCAAATCGCCGCACAGGCCCACGGTCAGGTTTTCAAACGTGCCCTTTTCCCGGTAGATCGTCAGAAGGTCTGCCAGCGTCTGGGTCGGGTGGTTGTGGCCGCCGTCACCGGCATTGATAACCGGAACGCCCGCGGTTCTCGTCGCGACCAGCGGCGCGCCCTCTTTCGGGTGGCGCATGGCAATGATATCAGCGTAGCAGCCGACCGTGCGGACGGTGTCCGCGACGCTCTCGCCCTTGGCAGCGGAGCTGCTGTTGGCGGAGGAGAAGCCGATGACGTTGCCGCCCAGTTCATACATGGCGGCTTCGAAGCTGAGTCTTGTGCGGGTGGACGGCTCGAAGAACAGCGTGGCGAGTTTCTTACCGTGGCAGCTGTCGGCGTACTTGGCCGGATTTGCGATAATATCCAGCGCGCGGTCGATCAGCTGCTGCAGCTCATCAGTCGAAAGCTGCATGATGTCGATCAGATTTTTCATTTGTTACCTCCTGTGATCCAACTTTCATCGGACGGATTGTTGCGGAACGCGATCAGACGCTGCACATCCGCCGGTTGAATATAGCCCTCTTCCGCCGCGACGGAAGCAATGACATCAAAATTGGTGAGCGAGACATTCTTGACCTGCGCCTGTGCAAGCCGGTCAAGGCCCTTTCGCATACCGTAGGTGAAGATGCTGACGATACCGAGCACGTCTGCGCCCGCATCGCGCAGGACGTTGACAACCTCGATGACGCTGCCGCCGGTGGAGATGAGATCCTCCACTACGACGACCTTCTGGCCCTTTTCAAGCCGGCCTTCTATCCGGTTCTGCCGGCCGTGATCCTTCGCGCCGCTGCGGACATAACCCATCGGAAGGCCCATCAGATGTGCGGTGATTGCGGCGTGCGCGATGCCTGCGGTCGATGTGCCCATGAGGACTTCTGCCTCGGGATAGTGCTCGCGGATGAGGCTGGACAGACCGTTTTCCACGTCGCAGCGCACATTGGGCGCCGTCAGCGTCAGGCGGTTGTCACAGTACACGGGGCTTTTGATTCCGCTGGCCCAGGTAAAAGGCTCGTCCGGCCGGAAAAATACCGCGCCGATGGAAAGCAGGTCTTTTGCAATTTGTTTCTGCATCGTGTTTCCTCCTGTTTTATAACAGCAGAGCGGACAGGCTCTGCACCGTTTCGGTGATCGTGTCGGCGCCGCAGCTTTGCAGTTCATTGAGTGAGCCGTATCCGTACAGAACGCCGATGGCCGGGATGCCGACCTCATGTGCGCCCTCAATATCATGTCTGCGGTCGCCCACCATCACAACGCCGTCAAGTGACGCGATATTCATGCGCGAGAGCGCATTGCGGATGACGCAGGCTTTTTTCGACGCCTCAGGCGGTGCAGGCGGCGCGCCGCAGATAAGGTCAAAGCACGCAGCCATGTCAAAGTACTCCAGTACGCGCACAGCGGTCGCTTCGGGCTTGGACGTGGCTACGATAAGCGTCTTCCCTGCCTGTCTTAGCTGCTGCAGCATTTCCCTGATCCCGGGGTACGGGACGTTTTCGGCCCAGCCGCGGTCATTATAATAGAGCCGGAACTGCCGCACGGCCTCGTCTGCCTGTTCCGGCGTAAAGCCGTAGAACTCCTGAAATGCGCCGTGCAGCGGCGGGCCGATCATTTTTGTCAGATTCTCCGGGTCTTCGTGGATGCCGAAGTGCCGCAGCGCCGTGGCGGCAGCCGTGGTGATGCCAAGTTTCGGGTCGGTCAGTGTGCCGTCGAGGTCAAATAAAATGGTCTGATAGCCCATGTTACCCCCTGAACTCCGCCACGCAGCGGCGGTAGGCGGCGACGGGATCCTCTGCCGCTGTGATGGGGCGGCCGACTACGATGTAGTCAGAGCCGAGCGCTTTCGCCGTTTCCGGCGTGGTGACGCGCTGCTGGTCGCCGCTGTCGGCGGCGCGGAAGCGGATGCCCGGCGTCACGGTGACGAACGACGCGCCGCAGCGCTCATGTACGCTGCCAGCTTCCAGCGGCGAGCAGACGACGCCGTCAAGACCGGCAGTTTTTGCGTTTTCCGCGTACTGCATCACGACCTCTGCCAGCGGCTTTTCGATGAGCAGCTCGCGCTCCATGCGCGTCTGGTCGATGGAGGTCAGCTGCGTGACCGCGATGAGAAGCGGCCGCGTGCCGTCTGCGCGGGTCAGGCCCTCGATGGCGGCCTTCATCATGTCAATGCCGCCCGCGGCGTGCAGGTTGCAGATGTCCACGTCCAGACCGGACAGTACCGCCATCGCCTTTTTGACGGTGTTGGGGATGTCGTGCAGCTTGAGATCCAGAAAAATCTTGTGGCCGCGCGCCTTGATGGCGCGGACGATCGCCGGGCCCTCGGCGTAGAACAGCTCCATGCCGATCTTCACGAACGGCTTTTCCCCGGTGAAACGGTCGAGGAAACGGAAGGTTTCCTCCGCGCTTTTAAAATCACACGCGATGATAACGTCTTTTCCCATCAGATGGTACCTCCGATTATGTCTTGCAGTGTATTGATGTGATAATTGTCCATGACAGCCGGGAGCTTTGCGATGATATCCCGGCAGGCGCAGGGGTCGACAAGGTTGGCCGCGCCGACCTCAACGGCGGTCGCTCCGGCCAGCATCATTTCAATGACGTTCTCGGCAGAGCTGACGCCGCCCAGTCCCACCACCGGGATGGAGACGGCCTTTGCGACCTGATAGACCATGCGAACGGCCAGCGGGAATACTGCGGGGCCCGACAGGCCGCCGGTCGTATTCGCCAGCACCGGCTTTCTGGTTTTGAGGTCAATGCGCATGGAAAGCAGCGTATTGATGAGGCTCACCGCGTCCGCGCCCGCGTCCTCGCAGGCCTTTGCGATGGCCGTAATATCCGTCACGTTCGGCGAGAGCTTCATGATGACGGGCTTTTTGGTCACGGCCTTGACCGCTTTTGTCACAGCCGCCGCCTGCGCGGGGTCTGTGCCGAAGCTCATGCCGCCGCCGTGTACGTTCGGGCAGCTGATGTTGACCTCGAGCCAGCCGACCTGTTCCTGCGCGTCGAGCTTGCGGCAGACTTCGGCGTATTCTTCCACCGAAAAGCCGCTGACATTTGCCATCACCGGCTTGTGAAACACCTTCTGCAGGCGCGGCAGCTCGTCGGAGATGACCTTGTCCACGCCGGGATTCTGCAGCCCGACGGCGTTGAGAAGTCCCGATGGTGCCTCGGCGATGCGCGGCGCGGCGTTGCCGAAGCGCGCCACGCGCGTTGTGCCTTTGAACGAGATTGTGCCAAGTACATTGATATCATAGTATTCTGCGAATTCGTAGCCGTAGCCAAACGTTCCGGAAGCGGGAATGACCGGATTGTCCAGCTCGATGCCGCACAGGTTTACGCTCAGCCTTCCCATACGATTTCCTCCTTCCGCATGACCGGACCTTCCTTGCAGATGCGCTTGCTGCCGGTGAGCGTTTTGCACGAGCAGCCCATGCATGCGCCAAAGCCGCAGCCCATGCGCCGCTCAAAGCTGAGCTGCCCGGGAGTCTTTGTCGCGCGGCAGACTGCCTTGAGCATCGGCTCCGGGCCGCAGGCATAGAAATGGCTGTAGGCTTCCGGTAAAGCGTCGGTCACAAAGCCTTTTTTTCCGTAGCTGCCGTCTGCCGTGGTGACGGTCACGCCGCAGCCGAGGCGGCGGAATTCATCCTCATAAAACACTTCGCTCGCCGTGTTGAAGCCAAGTACCACCTGCACCTGCTTTCCAGCCTCGCGCAGACGTCTTGCCAGCAGATACATCGGCGGCACGCCGACACCGCCACCCAACAACAGCGGCGCATCACCGGCGCACGAAAGGTCATAGCCGTTGCCAAGCCCCGTGAGAAGGTCGAGCGTTTGCCCGGGCAAACATGCGCGCATTTGCGCAGTGCCATGTCCGACCACCTTATAGATGATAGTTAAAACATCGGCTTCAATGTCGCATACTGAAATGGGCCTGCGAAGAAACAGCCCATTCAGCCGGATATTGACAAACTGACCCGGCGCGGTGATGGCGGAGGTATCGCCCTGCAGGCGCATGCGCATGACGCTGTCCGCCAGCGCTGAATTCTCAATGATCTCATACAGTCCTTGCTGCACCGTGTCACATCCTTTCCTGTTTCCAATCGCAGTATGCAATGTTACCGCCGGCAACCGTCAGCTTACACCGGCCGTTCACGCGCCAACCGGCAAACGGCGTGCTGCGGCCCATGGACAAGAACTCATCCGGGTCGATGCGGTATTGTTCGCGAAGATCAAAGACGGTGAAGTTAGCGGGCTGTCCCGGAATATAGTCGTTTTTCAGGCCAAAGCGCCGGTTGGGTGCGTCGTGCAGAAGCCTTACCAGGTCAGAAAGCTGGCAGATGCCGCCCAGCACCAGGCCGGTGTAAAGCAGCGCAAATGCCGTCTCAAGGCCTACAACACCCATGAGGCTTCCAAATAGGCCACGGCTTTTTTCGTCCTTCGCGTGCGGTGCGTGGTCGGTTGCAATCATGTCGATGGTACCGTCGCAGATGCCCTCCAAAAGCGCCTCGCGGTCAGCCATTGCGCGGATAGGCGGGTTCATCTTGAACCGACCGTCCTCCTGCAGCATCGAATCGTCCAGCAGCAGATAGTGCGGCGCGGTCTCGCACGTCACATTGAGCCCTGCGCGTTTTGCCTCACGGATGAGCGCGACGCTCTCCTTCGTCGAGATGTGGCAGACGTGGTAGCTGCAGCCCGTCTCTGCCACGAGCTCCAGATCGCGCGCGATCTGACCCCACTCCGACTCCGAGCAGATGCCTTTGTGCCCATGCGCGGCGCAGTATTCCCCGTCGTGGATATAGCCGCCTTGCAGCAGAGAATTGTCTTCGCAGTGGGCAACAATGTGCTTGCCAAGAGACTTTGCCAGAAGCATCGCCTCGCGCATGACAGCGCGGCTCTGCACGCCCCGCCCGTCATCAGAAAACCCGGCCACATACGGAGCCATCGCCGCAAGGTCTGCAAGCGCTTCTCCCCTCTGGCCGACTGTGATCGTGCCGTACGGCAAAACGTGGATGCATGCGTCTTTCTCAATGATGCCAAGCTGCGCGTGCAGGTGCTCCAGCGTGTCCGGCACGGGATTCAGATTCGGCATGGCGCACACTGTAGTATACCCGCCGTGCGCGGCAGCCAGCGTGCCGGTTTTGATCGTTTCCTTATAAGAAAAACCCGGCTCGCGCAGATGTACATGTACATCTGCGAAACCGGGCAACACATATAAATCATCACAGGCAAACAACTGTTCCGGGTTCATATCAGCGCGGCCGAACCGAAGAAGGCCATCAGAAACGGAAACACAATCCCTTTCGAACGTGCCGTTTTTGAAAACCATCGCATGTTTCAGCAAAATGCCCATTGGTATCTTCCTCCAAACAAAAAATGCTGCTTTCCGCCAGGAAAGCAGCATAAAATGAGCAAAGCAAAGTCATACCCGATTTTCAAATGCGCAGTCCTTGGCGGCCTCACGGGACCGACCTTAAAGTACCAGCAGAGAGTATAGCGAAGCAAACCCGTTTTGTCAAGTCCTGCTTCGGCTCGGATTCGATTTTTCTTTACTTTTTTGTTCCGGTGTGCTATTTTCTGTTCGTAGAGGATGCGGAGGGAGCCGATGGACATGGAATGGAAGGCAACGATTATGGACGAGGCGCAGCTGCAGCGCTGCGTGGCCAGAATTGCGCACGAGATTGTTGAGCGCAATCAGGGCACGGGCGATATCTGCCTGCTTGGAATCAAGCGCCGGGGAATCCCGCTGGCCGAGCGGATTGCGGAGAAGATTCTGCAGTTTGAAGGCGTTCGGGTACCGGTAGGCCACATCGACATTGCGCTCTACCGTGACGATCTGACCGAACTGTCTGCGCTGCCCGACGCTTCGGACTGCGTCATTCCATGTGTGGTAAGGGATACGACGTTTATTCTGGTCGATGACGTCCTGTATACCGGCAGAACTGCCCGTGCCGCCATCGATGCCGTCATGCACTTTGGCAGACCCAAGGCCATCCAGCTGGCTGTTCTGATTGACCGCGGGCACCGGGAGCTTCCCATCCGGCCGGATTTTGTCGGCAAAAACATCCCGACGGCAAAAAGCGAGGTCGTATGCGTGAGGCTTCACCCGGTCGATGAAGAAAACAGCGTGGAACTGTTCCTGCGCTGAGATGCAGCGCAAATGGTTTGAAAGAGCTGCGTATCATATGGATAAAAAGCTGCAAAGCCGGTGCTTTTGCAGCTTTTTGTCATTCGTGCTTCGCAGCAGCGATCTTGTCCAGCGTATCCTGCCGGATCATTTCGCGCAGGCACGTGAGGTATTGGGAAAACGCGACCTTGTCGTTGGCATAGGTGAGGTTCAGCTCATATTCACGCGGAATCCAGGTTTTGATGTCCGATTCGTTGTGCTGGATGACGGCCTCCAGATTGTCCAGCGCCTTGTACAGCTTTGCTTCCGGCGTCTGCCGCGCGGCCATTTCCTCGTACAGCGCGCACATTTCATCGCCGAACGGCGCGGGCAGACTGCGCGTCCACGACATAAGCAGCGCTTCTTCCCTGCCCTCGTCCTGCGCGGTTTTGTTGAACGTGGGAATATCGCCCGTGAATGCCTCGCCCAGATCGTGGATGAGGCACATTTTGATGACTTTATTCATATCGAGTTCCGGAAATTCATCCGACACCCAATATGCCATGAGCGCCAGACGCCAGCTGTGCTCGGCCACGCTCTCATGAACAGCTCTCTGCAATCCATGTTCTGTTCTCCTTATATCACAGCGTAAATTCGATCGCTTCGCGAATATTGCGCACGCGGATAAGCTCCATGCCGTCTGGCGTCTGGATATGCTGCGTGCCGCTACGCGGGATGATGCAGCGCGTAAAACCGATACGGGCAGCTTCACTCAAGCGCTGCTGCAGCGCTGTAACGGCGCGCACCTCGCCCGTGAGGCCCACTTCGCCGATAGCAGTCGTGCAGGTGTCGATGGGCTTGTCCCGGTGGCTTGATGCAATGGCGAGGACGACGGCAAGGTCTGCCGCAGGCTCGTTTAACTGCAGGCCGCCGATGACGTTGATATATGCGTCACACATGCCAATGTTCAGCCCGCCGCGCTTTTCAATGACTGCCAGCAAAAGATTTGCGCGGTTGAAATCGAAGCCCTCGGTGGTGCGGCGCGGCACGTTGAAGCTAGTCCTGGCGACCAGTGCCTGTACCTCGGCCAGCACCGGCCGCGTGCCTTCCATCGCGCACGCCACGCAGGTGCCCGGCGCACCCTTGGGCCGCCCGCTCAAAAGCATCTGCGAAGGATTTGGCACCTCCACAAGCCCATGCGTCGCCATCTCAAAGACGCCGATTTCATTCGTCGAGCCAAAGCGGTTTTTGGCTGCGCGCAGAATACGGTAGGAGCTCGCCTGCTCCCCTTCAAAATAGAGCACACAGTCGACCATGTGCTCAAGCACTTTCGGGCCTGCAATTGCGCCCTCTTTGTTGACGTGGCCGACCACAAAAACCGTCAGATTTCCGCCCTTGGCCAGCTGCATGAGCGCGAGCGTGCACTCCTTGACCTGCGAAATACTGCCCGGCGCGGAGGCGTTCTGCGGCAGAAACAGCGTCTGGATGGAGTCTGCAATCAGGATATCAGGCGAAAGCTCGTTCACGGCCGCAATGACGGAACTGAGATCAGTTTCGGAAAGTACAAAGAGGTTATCACTCTGCACGCAAAGCCTGTCGGCGCGCAGCTTCAGCTGCCGCTCGGATTCCTCACCCGAGACGTAGAGAATTCTTTGTGTTTTGCCAAGAAACGTGCAGATCTGCAGCAAAAGCGTCGATTTGCCGATGCCAGGCGCACCGCCGACCAGCACCAGAGAACCCTTTACCCCGCCGCCGCCCAGCACGCGGTCGAGTTCGCCCAGGCCCGTGGAGAAGCGAATCTCCTCGCCGCTTTCCACCTCGCGCAGCGGTTTTGCTCTGCGCGGTGCGTTTCCGGTGGCAGATTGGCGCTTTCCCGGCATCTTGGTTTCTTCGTACTCAGTGATGGTGTTCCATGCACCGCAGGCCGGACACTGGCCCTGCCAGCGCGGCGTTTCGTTGCCGCAGCTGGTGCAGTAGAATACGCTCTTAGACTTCATTCCCATTCCACCCTTCGCTGATGTAGCCCCGCACCGCCGCGCAGATGGCTGCCGCCAGCTTCTTTTGATAGTCCGCGTCGCGCAGGTTTGCTTCCTCGTGCGCGTTCGACAAAAAACCGCACTCGACCAGGATTCCCGTGCATTTGATATGTTCCATGAGATAGACCGACTGCGCCTGTTTCGCCTCGCGATGGTTGCCCTGATCCAGCGCTTCGCGCAGCAGCTGCTGCGTGCGTTCGGCCAAATCCTTGCTGCCGTCTGTTTTGGCGTAGAAGACCTGTGCGCCGTCATACTTGGACTGCTCAAAATAATTCTGATGGATGCTGACGAGCAGCGCGTTTGGCGCGGCGTTCACCATCTGCACGCGGTTTTTGATATCCGAGACCTTCTTCTCGCGGATGGTGTTGCACGTACCGGTGTAGACCGCCGTGTCGGTCTCGCGGATCATGGCCGTTTTTACGCCGAGAAGCGCAAAGAGGTCGCGCACGCGCAGAGAAATCTCCAGATTCAGCTGGCTCTCCAGTACGCCGCTGCCTGAACTCGCGCCGCCGTCCTCGCCGCCATGACCTGGGTCGATGACGACGGTGACGGGAGAATCCAGCACGTGCGCGGCTGTAACGGCCCCGTAATAGCGGAAGAGCGAAAACGCAAAAACGTAAATCACGGCCAACGCCAGCGTGACCGGCAAAACCAGACGTCTGAAAATCTTCATAAAACCACCTCATGATACTCTATGAGGCTTGGTCATAGTATAGCATGGATTTTTCCGTTTGCAAAGCATAAACCTCCCGGCGCGTATGCACCGGGAGGTTGAGATTATTTTAGGATTGCCTTGTGGAAGATTTTCTTGCCCTTGCGGATCTTGACGCCGGTTTTCAGCTGTTCAGCCGTCACACATACGTCAATCGACGAAACCTTCGCATCGTCGATTGTCACGCCGCCCTGCTGGACAAGCCGCCGGCCCTCGCCCTTCGACGGAATCAGGCCGCAGGCCAGCATCAGGTCAAGAACGGCAATCTTGCCGCCCGTGAGCTTGCTCTCATCGAGCTCAGTCGTCGGCATGTTCTCATCGCTGCTGCCCGCACCGAAGAGGGCTTTCGCCGCGTCTTCGGCCTTTTTGGCCTCTTCCTCGCCGTGGACGAGCTTTGTGAGCTCGTAGGCAAGAATTTCCTTCGCGCGGTTGAGCTCGCTGCCCTGCCACTTGTCCATCTCATCGATCTGCTCAAGCGGGAGGAAGGTGAGCATGCGGATGCACTTCATGACGTCCTGATCGCCCACGTTGCGCCAGTACTGATAGAACTCAAACGGCGAGGTTTTGTTCGGATCGAGCCAGACGGCGTTGCCCGCGGTCTTGCCCATCTTCTTGCCCTGCGAGTCGGTGAGCAGCGTGATCGTCATTGCGTGCGCGTCCTTGCCCAACTTGCGGCGGATGAGCTCGGTGCCGCCGAGCATGTTCGACCACTGGTCGTCGCCGCCAAACTGCATGTTGCAGCCGTAGTGCTGGAACAGGTAGTAGAAATCGTACGACTGCATAATCATGTAGTTGAACTCAAGGAAGCTCAGGCCCTTCTCCATGCGCTGCTTGTAGCACTCGGCGCGCAGCATGTTGTTGACCGAGAAGCACGCGCCCACGTCGCGCAGCAGCTCGACATAGTTGAGGCTCAAAAGCCAATCGGCGTTATTGATCATCATCGCCTTTCCGTCAGAGAAGTCGATAAACCGCTCCATCTGGCGCTTGAAGCAGGCGGCATTGTGGTCGATGTCCTCTTTTGTCAGCATCTTGCGCATATCGGTACGCCCCGATGGGTCGCCGATCATGGTCGTGCCGCCGCCGATGAGCGCGATGGGCTTGTTGCCCGCCATCTGCAGCCGCTTCATGAGCGTGAGCGCCATAAAGTGGCCCGCCGTCAGGCTGTCTGCCGTGCAGTCAAAGCCGATGTAGAACGTGGCCTTGCCTGCGTTTACCATCTGCCGGATTTGCTCCTCATTTGTCACCTGCGCGATCAGGCCCCGCGCCTGCAGTTCTTCATAGATACCCATTTTCATTTCTCCTTGTATTTTTATCTTGATTGTTTTTCATGTTCCGTTCCACGGGCTTTTCCCTGCAGCACGTTGTATATCACAACGGATGCAATTACGATAACGGCCCCGACAAGCGCCATCGGCCCGACCGTCTCGTGGTAAAATGCTGCGACCAGCAAAGGGTTCAGTACCGGTTCGATGCCGGAGATCAGGCTGGCGGTCACAGGCGGTGTGGTTTTCAGACCGATGCACATCAGAACATACGCCAGACCTACCTGAAACGCGCCCAGGATTAGGATACTGATGATGACTGTGGGCGTAAAGACCGTCTCATGCACAAGCGCCGGAAGGCCGACAAGCACGCTCAGCACATCTCCCCAGAATACCGAGCAGATTGGGTCGGCGTCGGGCAGCTCATTCAGCAAAAACACCCCGGCATAGGAAAGACCGGAAAACAGGGCCAGAAGATTGCCCAGCGCGCCACCTGTCTCAAGACTGTCGACGAAGAAGAACACCACGCCGAAGAGAACCAGCGCACAGGCGATAAGATCCAGCTTCTTCGGCCTGCGCTTCCAGAACAAAATGCCCAGCAGAATCACAAAAACAGGCGCGGTAAACTGCAAAACGATGGTGTTGGCGGCGGTGGTCAGTTTATTTGCCACAGAGAAAAGCACATTGGTACCACACACGCACACCGCGCCCAGAAGAATCCAGCGGTTCAGGCGCAGTTTGTGGCGCGTCAGGGCGAGATAGCTGCCAACCACCACAAGCGCCACGACGTTCCGGGCGCTGTTGATGCTCAGGCCGTTCCACGGGATCACCTTGATGCAAAGCCCACCCAGACTATACAATACAGCGGCAATAAAGACGCACAGGGTTCCCACCTGCTTCCTTGTCATTCCTTGCCTCTGCATACGATCACCTCCCAGCATGAAAAAGCCCTCTGCTCAAACGAGCAGAGGGCGAATCATCGCGGTACCACCTCTGGTTCGCCGGTATCTTGCGATACTGGCCTTTGCGAGCGCAAATACGCTCCGCGCGGTAACGGGCGCGACCGGCACACTCCTACTTTGTTCGGAGGGCAGCTCCGGGATGTATTCCCCAAACCGCGCACACCTTCTTTCACCAGCCGAAGGCTCTCTGCGTGCGTATGGAAAAGGTACTTCTTCCCATCTTCGCTGTAGCAATTTCAAATGGATTATACTCAAACAAAGCCGGTTTGTCAACCGCAAGCTCGGCAGAACCGGTATGCCGGTGAGATGGACTACTGCATCACGCGGGCGCGCAGCATTTCGGCCGCGCTTTCAAGCGTGGTCGGCGTAATGCTCGCGCCGCCGATGATGCGGGCAAGCTCGTGTGTCCGGCCTTCAAAGTCGAGCGGCGTGACGGCAGTATAGGTTCTGCCGCCGTGTGCGGTTTTTTCAATGAGAAAATGTGTGTCTGCCAGCGCTGCGATTTGCGGCAGGTGCGTGACACACAGAACCTGCTTGCCGCGCGAGACCGCGCGCAGCTTTTCCGCCACCTTCTGCGCCGCGCGGCCGCTCACGCCCGCGTCAACCTCGTCAAAGATGAGCGTCGGCACGGCGTCCTGCTCGGCCAGCACGTTTTTCATGGCCAGCATAATGCGAGCCAGCTCACCGCCGGAGGCGACCTTGCTCATGGGCTTGAGGCTTTCGCCCACGTTGGCCGACATCAAAAACCGCACCAGATCCGCACCCGTGGCAGCAGGAGCGATTTCTTCAAACTGGCAGATAAACTGAATCTTCGGCATGTCCAGCTGTGTCAGCTCGTCGCGGATGCGTGCCTGCAGCCGCTCAGCAGTCTCCAGACGTGTTTTGCGCAGCGCTTGCGCCTGCTCTTGCAGCTCTGCGTCAAGCGTTTTGAGCTGCTCCTGCAGCCGTGCGATGCGATCAGAAGAGAATTCAATCTCATCGAGCTGCGCCTTCGCCCGTTCATAGAAGGCGAGCACATCTTCGAGCGTTGCGCCGTATTTTCTTTTCAGCTTGTGCAGCGTATCGAGCCGCGATTCGATCTGCTCGAGCTCCTCACCGGAATACGTGAGATCGTCAAGCATCGCGCGCAGCTCGTCGGCTGCATCCTGCGCGGCATAGGAGAGCTCTTCCACCTTCCGGCTGGCTTCTGCCAGCTCATCGGAGTAGCGGCTGACGCGCGATAGCACGTGCGCCGCCTCGGAGATGAGCCCTGCCGCGCCATCGGACGACTCGTCGCCGTAGAGCGCGCCCACGGCGTTTTGCAGTGCGATCGTCAGCTTTTCCGCGTTCTGCAGCGTCTTTCTGCGCGTCTCGAGTGCTTCATCCTCGCCGCAGGTAAGCTCCGCGCGCTCGATCTCTGCGATCTGATCGGAGAGCGTCTGCTGCAGGCGCAGCTTTTCTCCCTCGTCCATGCTGAGGCGGTCGATCTCGCGCCGTACACGCTGCGCCGCGTCAAACGCTTCGGCATAGCGCAGGCGCTGGGGCTCGTTCTGCGCAAAAAGGTCCAGAAACGTCAGGTGATTGGCCTCGTCAAACAGCTGCTGCGAGTCGTGCTGGCCGTGGATGCTGACAAGCAGCGCGCCCAGCTTTTTGAGCATCGCCACCGTGACGGGCTTTCCATTTACACGGCAGACGTTTTTTCCATCGAGGAAAATGTCACGCTGCACCAGAAGCTCGTCGGGGTCATAGTCAATCTGGTTCTCTGCAAACCAGTCCGGCCCGGGAGCAGGCGTAAAGACGGCGCTGACGCTGGCGCGGCTGCTGCCGGTGCGGATGACGTCGCGGTAGGTCCGCTCGCCAAGAATGGCGGAAATGGCGTCAATGACGATGGATTTGCCCGCACCGGTTTCGCCGGTGAGGACGTTGAAGCCTGCGTCAAAGCGGATGTCAGCCTGTTCAATGACGGCAATATTTTCAATGTGGAGCACGCTCAGCATAAGCAAACCTCCAAGCGGAACTGCCTGTAATACTCAGTGCGTGATCTGCGCTTTGATCTCGGCGCACAGCGCCGCAGCAGACGCAGTATCCTTCATGACGACAAAGCCGGTGTCGTCGCCTGCCAGCGTGCCGATGATCTCAGGCAGCTGCATCTTGTCCAGCGCCGAGCACGCCGCAGACGCAAGGCCCGGCATGGTTTTGATGACGATCAGATTCTGCGCGCACTCGGCGCTTGTCACACACTGCTGGTAGATATTGTTCAGCCGTGAGGAAAACACGTGCTCGGTGGGCCCGGCAGCGGCCTGATAGCGGTAGGTGCCGTTCGGCCCCAGCTCTTTGATGAGGCGAAGCTGCTTGATATCGCGCGAAATGGTGGCCTGTGTAGCCTGAAAGCCGCAGGCCATCAACTCGCCAAGCAGTTGTTCCTGCGTTTCAATATCGTGCTCGGCAATCAGTTCGAGGATTTTGTTCTGTCGGTTCGATTTCATTTCAGTACCTCTGCCTGTCGATGAATTTTTTGTTGAGGATCTCGAAAAAGCTGGTCTGTTTGAGCCGGACGAGCTTTGTGACCTTTTCCGAGCATTTGGCGGTGATGATGTCGCCGGTATTGAGCCGGTAAGCCCTGCCGCCGTCGATCGACAAGAATGCGTTGTGGCGGCCGATCTTTCCGATCTTGACTGAGATGACGCGCCGTGGCGAGATGACAATGCTTTTGGCCAGCATCGCATGCGCGCAGATGGGAGTGATGAGCAGGTTCTTGGCCGACGGCTCAATAATCGGCCCGCCGGCCGACATGGAGTACGCGGTCGAGCCTGTTGGCGTGCAGACAATGAGGCCGTCGCCGGAATAGCTTGTGGCCTCCACGCCGTCACAGCAGACGGTGAGCTGAATGACGCGCGCAATGGCACCCTTGGTGATGACCGCGTCGTTGAGCGCAGTTTCATGCAGCACCGTCTGGCTGCCGCTTGTAAGCGTGACGTCGATCATGCTGCGCGTCTCAAGCGTGTACTCGCCTGCGGCGAGCTTGCGCAGCAGATCCAGTTCCCCCGCCTCCAGCTCGGCGATAAAGCCCATCGTGCCGATGTTTACGCCCAGCACCGGGATATTGTGTGCGGTTGCAATCTTGGACGCGTGCAGAATCGTGCCGTCGCCGCCGAAGCAGATGAGCATGTCCGCGTCGCGGATCTGCGTTTTCAGATCGGAGAACGTCAGATGCTGCGGCAGCTCATAGCCGCGGTCGACGTCAAACGGCAGGCACATGGCGACCTCGACGCCGCTTTCGAGCAAGATCTGCTTGGCCTGCTCGGCATATTTGAACTGCTTGTCCCGGTAGGGATTCGGTGTCATGACAACTTTCATGGCTTATCCTTTCAGCGCCCGATGCGCCTCAGCGACCAGCGCCGCGGGACTGACCTCGCACGCCGGGCCCGGCTGCATCGAAAGATGAGCAAGAAACTCGATATTCCCCTCCGGCCCTTTGACCGGAGAATAGGTGAGATTTTTAAGCGCAAAGCCGAGCGAGCCGGCCAGTTCGATAAAATTCTGCAGCACTTCCTCATGCACGGCCGCGTCACGCACCACGCCCTTCTTGCCGACCTTCTCCTTCCCCGCTTCAAACTGCGGTTTGATGAGGCACAGCACCTGCCCCGTGGGCTTCAGGAGCTTTTGGATGACGGGCAGAACGAGCTTCAGCGAGATAAAGGACACGTCAACCACAGACAGGTCAAGCAGCTCGCCCAGATCCTCCGGCGTGACATAGCGGATATTTGTCCGCTCCATTGTGACTACGCGCGGATCGGAGCGAATTTTCCACGCCAACTGCCCGTAGCCAACGTCGATGGCAAAAACCTTTTTTGCGCCTTGCTGCAGCAGGCAGTCGGTAAAGCCGCCCGTGGATGCGCCGGAGTCGCTGCACACATAGCCCGTGGGGTCGACACCAAAGTCGCGCAGCGCCTTTTCCAGCTTCAGCCCGCCGCGGCTGACATACGGACACGCGCTGCCGCGCACCTCGATTTTTGAAGTTATGTCAACTTCCAGTCCGGGCTTGTCGGCTTTCTGCGCATTGACATAGACCTCACCTGCCATGATGGTGGCCTGTGCCTTGCTTCTCGACTCGCACAGGCCGAGCTCGACAAGCAAAACGTCCAGCCGCTCTTTATGCTTCATGGTGTATGACCTCCTGAATCAGGCGATAGATTCCATCTGCGTCAATACCCGCCAGCGCGCGCAGCTGACTGACGGAGCCGTGCGTCATGAACCGCCTGCCAAGCGAGCGGTGCGCGCAGGAGAACTGCAGTCCGCGCTCCGAGAGCGCCGAGAACACGCGCGGTGCAATACAGGCCTGTTCGGCGCACTCTTCGACCATCACGAGCGTTCCGGTTTTTTTGACCGACGCGGCCACGGCCTCAATATCCAGCGGCGCGAGCGTGGGCAGCTTGAGAATCTCGGGCGACCAACCGTCTTCGCGGCAGCGCGCCGCGGCAGTGAGCACATCATTTACCGTCGTGCCGTAGGTGACGACGGTGCAGTCGCTTCCTGTTTCGATGAGCGGCGACGATGTGCAGGCAGTATACTGCCCCTCGCCGCCGCGCGGATAGCGAACGGCCGCGGGACCTTTGCAGGTGAAAACAGCTTCGCGCAGCATCTGCCGCAGCTCTGCAAAGTTTGCCGGCGCGTAGACGCGCATGCCGGGGATTTGCGTCAAAAAGCCGGGGTCGAACGCACCGTGGTGGGTCTCGCCGTCCTCTCCGACAAGACCGGCCCGGTCGACGGCAAAGACGACGTGCAGATGCAAAAGCGCCACGTCGTGTAGCAGCATGTCATACGCGCGCTGCAAAAAAGTGGAATAGACCGCCACAACGGGTATCAGGCCCTGCTTGGCAAGCCCGGCCGCCATGGATACAGCGTGCTCTTCTGCAATGCCGACGTCAAAAAACCGCTCGGGGAACATCTTTGCAAAGCCACCGAGGCCGGTTCCGTGCTGCATCGCGGCCGTGATGGCGCATACGCGTGCGTCCTCTTTGGCGCATTGCTCAAGCGTCCGGCCAAATTCGCCGGAAAAACTTCCCGTCCCGCTTGCATTCAGAAAGCCCGTCTCAGGGTCAAAGCGGCCCACGCCGTGAAAATCCTGCGGCGCGCGCTCGGCAGGCGCATAGCCCTTTCCCTTTTTTGTGATGAGATGCACGAGCACAGGCTCACGCAGGCGGACGGCCGTTCTGAGCGCGGCAACAATATCGTCTGTATTGTGCCCGTCGATGGGGCCAAGGTAGGTAAAGCCCAGATTTTCAAAGATGGTCGTGCCGATCAGGCTGCGGCGAAGTCTTGCTTTGAGCTTGTGCGTGAAGGCATACAGGGCTTGTCCGCCGGGGATTTTGGATGTGAGATTGCGGTAGCGGAGCTTAAAATCGATGTAGCGCGGACGCAGCCGCGCCTTGGAAAGATAGCGTGAGATGGCGCCCACGTTCGGCGTGATGGACATGCCGTTGTCGTTCAAAATGACGATCATCGGCTCGCGGCTGAAGCCGGCGTTGTTGAGCCCCTCGTAGGCAAGGCCGCCTGTGAGCGCGCCGTCGCCCAGAAGCGCAATGACGCTGTAATCCTGTTTTTCCAGCGTTCTGGCCCTTGCCATGCCCAGCGCCACAGAAACTGCGTTGGACGCGTGACCAGCGATGAACGCGTCGTGCACGCTCTCGCACGGCTTGGGAAAGCCTGCGATGCCGCCGAGCTTGCGCAGGCGGTCGAACTGCTCCATGCGGCCCGTGAGCATTTTATGCACATAGCACTGGTGACCAACGTCGAAGACGAGCCGGTCACGGCTGGTATCAAACACCTTGTGGATAGCGAGCGTCGTCTCGACGATGCCGAGATTCGACGCCAGATGCCCGCCCGTCTGCGCGACGTTTTCAATGAGAAACGAGCGGATTTCCCGGCAAAGCTGCGCGTCCTGCGCGCTTGTCAGGCACAGCAGATCCTGCCGGGAATGGATGGACTGTAAAATCATGAAAAACCTCGTTGTCCTGCGCGTTTATTTCTTTCCGTGCAGTTTTTTGGGGAACGTTCTGAAAAAGTGCAGTGCGCGCGCGGCAAGCCGCACGACCTGGATGCTCGACTGCATGGCAATGGTCTTGCCGAACGCCTTGCCGCCGACGGTGAGGCCCGCGACGAGCGCCGACATGAGCAGATTCAAAACGGCCTCCCGGTAGCCCGGACGCAGCAGCAGCACGCGCGCGGCAATGACGGCGGAGGCGGAACCCGAGATAACGCCGCAGATATCGCCGATGACGTCGTTGCAGAACGACGACACGCGCTCAGCGTTCCGGATCAGGCGCAGCGCGTCAACGGCCTCGGGAATCTTGCGGGAGGCCATGGAGTGAAACGGCGCCTCGTCGGCAGCTGTTACGGCCACACCGATGATGTCAAAAACAATGCCGATGAGGATGATGCAGATCAGGATGATAAATGAAACGAGCATGCCGGAGCCTTCGAGCAGGTTCGTCGACACGAAGGACATGACCGCCGAGATGAGCATTGTGCAAAGGAAGATCAGAACGATCCATTTATAGTCGGGACCCGGTTTCTTGCCGCCTTTTTTCTTTTTTTGCTGTGACACAAAAACCCTCCAAATGCGTAGCAGCTTCCGCGCGCAGAAGGCGCGCGGAAGCATAGACTGCAATCGTGCAATGGCAGCAGACATGATTAATCTTACGGCTTAGGTCGGGTTTGTTTTCCCCATGCGCAGCCTCCCGTCGCCGGAAAGGCGGTTTCCCTTTGATGCGCAAGCCGGTACGTTGCCGCTACCGTTACCCGATTGCCACTTAGTCCGTACCGCAATCCCATATCTGCTCGTTTTAAGACAGCCTAGGTGCTTTCCACAGCGGTCTTCCCCGGCTCTTATCCTCTTTTGCAAACAGACTTTCAAGGAGATATCGTCCTGACGCCAAGGCCATGGCGACGGACGCTTGGCTCCCCTTTCCCGACCTGTTCACGCAAGGCAGGCTACACTGCACACAGCGTTCACGGCGTAAAGCCGGGTAGCACCGCAATGCAGGTTCATATCCGGTATCGTACAGAAGTCGCTTACCACATGGGGAGTACGCTCCTGCACAATATCCGGTCTCCACAGCAGCAGGGTCTGGATCTTTATGCCATTAAAGACTGCCCTGAAGCCGCAGGCATAACGCCTTCCCCCAGCATCCACCCCAGACTGGGCGTAAGAAGCAGACACCAGAGGTTTCACAGATGTGCCCTTCAAAGGATTTTTAGGCCCTTCCCCGAATCCGGTTGAACCGACTAGGATACTGCGCCATTGCAAGCTGAGTATAGCATATTTTATTTGTATATACAAGCGTATATTCATGAATAAAGTAAAAACAATGCGCTGCAGGCGTGCAGCGCATTGAAAGTGCGGTCAGTATTCGCGGAAAGCAAGCATTTTCGCCGTCTGGGTCAAAAAATCCCGGTCATCAAAACATGCCAGCGCGTCGACGGCGCGCGCGGTCTGCTGCTCAATAATCCTTGAACATTCGCCCACGCCGTAGAGGCTGACAAAGGTGCTCTTGTTGGTGTCCATGCCCGTGGCCTTGCCCATCTTGGCTGCGTCGCCCAGAACATCCAGCATGTCGTCGCGCACCTGGAACGCCAGACCCAGCGCCTGCGCGTAGACGCGCGCGGCCTGCATCTGTTCGTCGTTTGCGCCACCGGCGGCAGCGCCCATACAGCAGGCGGCCTCAATAAGTTTGCTGGTCTTGAGCATGTGGATGGTGTACACGTCATCGGCGCGCAGATTGGCGTTCTCACCCTCGAGATCCAGCACCTGTCCGCCAACCATGCCCTTTTCGCCCGCGGCGTCGGCCAAAATGCCGAGCACCTTTACAACGGTCGAGGGTTCCGCATCCGCATGCGCGGCGGTGTCGAACGCGGCCGTCAAAAGCGCGTCGCCCGCCAATACTGCCATCGCCTCGCCGAAGACCTTGTGATTGGTGAGTCTGCCGCGGCGGTAGTCGTCATTGTCCATGCACGGCAGATCGTCATGGATCAGGCTGTAGGTGTGCACCATTTCGATGGCCGCTGCAAACGGCAGCGCGGTATGGTAATCCCGGCCGCAGAGACGGCAGAATTCCAGCAGCAGCACTGGCCGGATGCGCTTACCGCCTGCGAGCAGGCTATAGCGCATGGCGTCCAGAACTGTCTTCTGCGGCAGGCTGGCGTCTGTGAAACAGCCGTTCAAATACGCCTCTACTTCCTGCCGGTAGGTATCCATTCTGGTTTTGTAATCATTCATCTCTCACAAACTCCGTTTCTGCAGGTGTGCCGTCGGCGCTCTTCATCAGGCGCACGACCTCGAGCTCGGCCTTGTCAAGCATCGAATTGCAGGATTTTACCAGCGCCGTGCCCTCCTGAAAGAGCTGCAGCGCCTGCTCAAGCGGGACGCTGCCGCGCTCCATCAGCTTTACGATCTCGTCGAGCCGCGCGATGGATTGTTCAAAGGTTTTGGATGTTTCGCTCATATCGTCTCCTCCTCTGCCTGCTCGACGCAGGCGGTCAAGCTGCCTTTTTGCATCTGTACGCGGATTCTGTCTCCTGTGCGCATACGCGACGCATCGGTCACAAGCGTGCCGTCTTCGGCGCGCACCACGCTGTAGCCGCGCGAAAGTACCTTCAGCGGGCTCATCGCCTCGAGCGAGGCCGTCAGGCGGATGAAGCGCTGCTTCTTTTCCGCTACCTGCCGCTGCGAAGCGGCAATGAGCTGCTGGTGCAGGTAGTCCAGCTGCATCCGCTTATCCTGCAGGTAGTTTTCCGGGCTCTGCAGCACGCGCTTGGCGGCGAGTGCGTCCAGCGTCTGACGGCTGAGTTTGAGCTGCTTCGTCATGGCCTCAAGGAGCCTTGACTGCGCGTTCTGCAGCTGGTTTCGCAGCTGCGTCTGGTCGGGCGCGGCGAGCTCTGCGCCGTTTGACGGCGTGGCCGCGCGCACGTCGGCAACAAAATCACAGATCGTCACGTCCGGCTCGTGGCCGACGGCGGAGATGACCGGAATCTCGGACGCATAGACCGCGCGCGCTACGCGCTCATCGTTGAAGGCCCAGAGATCTTCAATCGAGCCGCCGCCGCGGCCTGTGATGATAATGTCGGCGATCTGATGGCGGTTGGCGTAGCGGATCGCGCTTGCAATCTCGGCCGGAGCCTCCACACCCTGCACGCGCACGGGCAGGATCATAACCTTGCTGAGCGGATACCGCTTACCCAGAATGCGCAGCATATCCATGACTGCCGCGCCGGCGCCGGAGGTTATGATGGCGATGCGGTGCGGGAATTTTGGCAGCGGCTTTTTATGCGCCGGGTCAAACAGCCCTTCGGCGGCGAGTTTTGCTTTGAGCTGCTCAAACGCCACGTAGAGATCGCCCACACCGTCGGGCGTGAGGGATGTGCAGTAGAGCTGATATGCGCCGTCGCGCGGAAAAACGCTGATGCGGCCCGTGACCAGCACCTTCATGCCGTTTTCCGGGCGGAAGCGCAGACGCACGGCACTCGAGCGGAACATGACGCAGCGCAGTGCGCCGTCTGCGTCTTTGATGGAGAAATAGTGATGCCCCGAGGGATATAATTTATAGTTGCTGATCTCGCCGCGCACGCATACATTACAGAGCAGCGCGTCATTGTCCATCATTGATTTGATGTAGGCGTTGACCTGCGAGACGGACAGGATTTTTTCTTCCATGCTACGCCTCCTGCAGCCAGGTGAGCACTGCCACACCCATCGCGTTGTCGGTGGAATACTGCGGATCGGCAAAGACGGGTGAAAACGCGCGGCAGCGCTCACGCAGCAGAGAATTCGATGCCACGCCGCCGGAGAACACGACCGGCAGATCAGGATATTCCTGCAGCGCCGCGCGCGTGACAGCTGCGATGCAGTGGCAGACGCTGTTCATGGCGTAGCGCGCGCTATCGGCTGCGTCATGGCCCGCATCGAGGTAAGCCGCCACCTTGTTCTCCACACCCGAAAATGAGAATGTGAGCCCGCTGAGCTTGACATGGAACAGCTCCTTTGTGTCTGACTCCTGGCTGCACGCGTCGATGGCCTTGCCCGCCGGGAACGGCAGGCCGAGGCGTTTTCCGGTGCGGTCGATGAGCTGTCCGGCGGAAATGTCGCTCGTGCCCCCGATTTTAGTGGCCTTTACATTCTTTTCCTCCGGCTCAACGAGAAGAAGCTCGGTCGTGCCGCCGGACAGATGCCACGCCAGATGCGGCCGCTGCATCAGATCCATTCGCCCGGCAGACCAGAGGCAAGCGGCGATGTGCCCCTGCTGGTGGGAAAAGCGGTAGAGCGGAACGCCAAGCGCCGCAGCCAGTACTTCTGCCTGCGATTGGCCCGCCAGAAAGCACGGCATATACGAGCCCTCGACGGCGCGCGGACGTGTACTCACACCAACAGCGCGGATATCCGTGCAGTCAAATCCGGAAAAAAGCGCCTTCGCCAGCTCCGGCAGCTGCTTGACGTGGGCAAACAGCGCGTCGGACTGCCGCAGGCCCAACTCGCCCGGCTTCACGGACAGAAGGCGTGAGCAGTTTTTGCCGCTCACGCCGTTATAGGCCGCTATGGAGGTGGTGTAGTTGCTGGTGTCGAAGCCGATGACCGTCATACGCCCGAGACCTCGCGCGCAAAGCCGCCAAGAATGCCGTTGACGAAACTGACAACGTCCTCATCTTCATATTTGCGCGTCAACTCCACAGCCTCGTTGATTGCGGCGCTGACAGGCACGTCGTCCAAATGCAGGCACTCATACATGGCCACCTGCATGATCGCGCGGGCCACGCGCGAAATACGCGAAAGCTCCCAGTTGATGGCGAACTTGCGGATATAGCCGTCAAGCGTCTCGCGCTCGCACTCGATGCCGTGCAGGCTGTCAGAGATATACTGCAGCTGCCGCTCAGACGGCCGCTCGGCATAGATATCCGTCTCCGACTGCAAGCTGGGGTAATAGGACTGATCCAGCAGCGCCGCCAGCAGCGCGTCGGCGGATTCGTTTTTGAAATTCAGCTCAAAGACGAGATGCACAAGAATCTCGCGGGCATTTGATCTGGTCATAGGTTTCTCCTTACAAGGCGAAAGATGTTCGGCAATATTATAGCGGATGCAGACAAAAAAATAAACCCTTTGTTTTGACAAAGGGCTTATTTTTCTTTACTTTTTTACGTCTTTCGTGATGGCAATGCCGCTGATGTTCACGTTCACCTGATTGACCGTCAGGCCCGTGACGGACTCGACGCTGGACTTGACAGCGTCCTGCACCGATTTTGCCAGATCGAAGATGGCCTGGCCGAACTGCACGACGATGTTGCAGTCGATCACGAGCGAATCGTTTTCGGCAGGCGTAATGCGGATGCCCTTGCCAAGGCTCTTCTTGCCCAGCATTTCCGCCAGCTCCGCGCCAAGATTGCCGCTGAGACCGCACACGCCCTCGACCTCGAGCACTGCCATCGCGGCGATGGACGCCACAACGTCCTCCGAGATCTGAATCGAGCCGTCGGTCACTTCCTGCACATAATACTCTTTATTCTCTGCCATGATGAAACCTCCATCTGCTTTTGGCTTTTGTCCTTCCGTAATGCAAGTATTGTACCACAAATCAAAAGATTTTCAACTGTTTTCTGTTTTGCTCAGGATTTGACCTCGATGATGCGGATTTGGCTGACTGCGTAATCGGTCTGCGAGGTGACAACGTCAGAGATGAGCGCGACATCCGCGTCTGTAAGCCCTTCGGTGGGAGCTGATACGGCAACCTGAACGAGATCGTCCGTGATGTACGTCACGCAGTCCGAGTAGCCCTTGGCGATGACAAGGCTTTCAATTTGTGCTTCGCTGAGCGCTGTGGAGACAATGGCATTGAGCGTGGCGGCTGCGCTGTCGCCGATCTCGGTGCCCTCGTCATAGGCGATGGTCTGCTCCAAAAGCTCCACGGCGCTGTCTCTCGACTGCTGGCGGCTCAGGCGCACCTGCGCAAAGTAGTCGGCGCTGGATGCACTCTGGGCGGAGAGCGCCATCCCCTCCGGGTCTGCTTCTGCGATGACCATCTGCGTCTCATCCATGACCTGTTCGGCGTTCAGCGTTTCAGTCAGGTCTACCGGCGCGTTTTTCTGATTGACGGCCCAGTTGAGATACACGCCTGCGCAGATAAACAGAAGTACGGTTGCAATCACTGCGTTTCGTTTCCATGTTTTCATACGATCTTCCTCCTATTGACGCTTCATTTTGACGACGGTTATGTTATCGCTCCCCAGCCCGGTGAGACTGGAGACCGCTTCCACGATGGCAAGCCGCACCTGTGCGCTGTCCGCGCCCGTGCAGACGACGACGGCGCCGAGATAGACGGGGTATTCTGTCTTCCGGATGAGCGGCGCTTTGCCCGTGCCGCTTTGTGCGTAAAGCACGGTGGTGATCTCCTGTGTATCGCCGGAATCACCGGATGAGCGCTTCGTGTCTGTCTGGTAGACGGTCTCCGTGCCGGTGCGCAGGCTCAGCATGAGCTGCACCTCCCCCGCCCCGTCGATCCTCGACAGCAGCGCGGCCAGCCGCTGCTCAGTTTCAAGCAAACTCTGCGCCGGCGCCTGTGCGGCGCTCAACGGGTGCTCTGTTCTGTCCGGGTCCTTCTTCGGCCACAGCAGGAGCAGCACGCCGACCAGACCGATCACCAGTACCGGTGCGTATTTTTTCAAAAAACCCGGTATGCGGGACATTAATCCGCGGATGCTTTCGTTTTTCACCTGTCGTTCCACGCCTGCCTTTCTGCCGGGATGGCCAAATTTTCTTCGATATACCGTGTCAGCACCTGCCGCTGGGCTTCAGTGCACATGCCGCTGAGCGTTACGCGGTACGGATACGGATAGTCCCCGGCATCGCGCATTTCGACCTCCGCCTGCAGTGTAAGCCCCATCGAAGCGGCTTTGTCCAATATATATGTCTGCGTATTCTGCTTTATGATTTGACTGACGAGCTCCCGGTTTTTGACCGCCACGCCCGTGCGGAGCGTCTCGTTTTCCATCTGGATGCGCGCGATCGATTGCGCCACGGCGTCTATATCGAGCTGTAGCAGCGGCGACAGCGCGCACAATACCAGAAGCAGCGCGCATACGACCGACGACACGCGGCGCACGCCGCCTTCAGGAATCAGGCTGCGCGCCAGTGCCGTCAGAAGGCAGACGGCGACGATGCTCAGCAGGTATCCCCGTATCGCATCGCTCATCTAATTCACCACCTTCATAAAGCAGCAGCACGAGATCAGCGTCATGAGCATCGCGCTGCCCGTCATTGCCAGCATATAGCCCATCGCGGACGAGAGCGCTCCGAGCAGCCTGACATGCTCTTCCGTGCCCAGCATCCCGCCGAGCGCCGCGCAGAGCTTGAGCGAGAGATACTGAAGCCCGATGCGCGCAAACGGCAGAAGCCCCATAGCGAGCGCCGCCAGCATTCCCAGCATCCCGGCTCCGTTTCTGATGGTTGCTGCGCTTGCAAGCACGCTTCCTGTGGCGTCGGAGACAATGCCGCCCACGACCGGCAGCGCGCCGGAGAGCGCAGCCTTCGCAGCTTTCAGCGTCATGGTGTCTGCGCTGCCGGAGAAAATGCCCGTGATGGCAAGATATGCGGTAAAAAGCGTGACGACAGCCTTCATCACCGTCTGGATGACCCATCCGACGAGCTCGCGCAGCTTTTCCAGGCCGCTGTGCGGCGCCATACACTCAGCCGCGGCCAGCGCTACGTATGCATAGACAAGCGGGACGCAGAGCCCGGCTACGGACTTTGTCAGTACGCTCATGAACAGGGACGAGCCAGCGTATAAGGCGCCCGCGCTCGTCAGTGCGCCGCTGGCGGCGCAGGCCGAGCAGAGAACGGGAAGGAGCAGCGCAGAAAAATCCGCGATTTTCTGCAATGTGTCCGTCGCAAGGCCGATCATGGCGTCAAGACTGCCCGCGCAGATGAGCGTCAGCGCCAGAGCGCCGCCCAGCGTGCAGACCGGTGCAAGCCGCCCGGATTCAAAACTTGCCAGCACAGCGCACAGCGCCGTCACGGCCAGAAGTGACGCTGCGGTTTTCAGCGTCCCGCGCCAGTAGCCGCCGAGTGAGGAGATGGTGTCTGTCACGATCTGCCAGAGCGAGCTGGAAAAGCTGTCGGACGAGGCCTTGCCGATATCCGGTAGATACTTCTGCATCTCGCCGTCAAGCGCGTCCGTCAGGCTGTCGGCGCCAAGAATTTCCGCCTCCTGCGTCAGAATGTCATCGGCGGCGAAGGCGGGCGTGCACAGCGCGGCAAGCAGCAAAACCAGCGCAAGAAGTCTCTTCATCTCATCCTCCTGTCATCGTCTGCAGAAGCTCCAGCGCCGTCTCAGCCAGCGGCAGCGCGGCATAGAGCGCCAGCACCATTCCGCACAGCTCCACGATGCGCGCGAGCGCCTGCTCGCCTGCGTCCTGGCAGAACCCGCCCGCAAGCTGCGTCAGAGCGCCGATGGCGATGATCTTGTATACCGGTGTGAACAGCGCGCCGGCAAGGCCGGTGAGTGTTTGCAGCGAACGCAGAAATGTGAACACCGGCGACAGCAGGCGCGCGCAGGCCATAATCAGCGCGACACTCAGCAAAATGGACGTCAGATACGCGTATCCCGGCGCGCCGCGGCGCAGTACGGTGCACAGAATGCTGCCGATGATGGCGGCGGCAGCGACCTGAAAAGCAAGTTCCATCTTAAAAATTGAACAGGGACTTCACAAGGTCAAACAGCGCCGCGATCCGCTGCACCACGATCATCAGCACGACGACCAGCCCCGCGAGCGTGGTCATGGTTGCCTGCTCCTCGCGGCCCGAACGCACCAGCACCTGATTGAGGATCGAGACGATGATACCGACGGCCGCGATTTTAAAAATAAGGTCGATCTCCATCGTTAAAGCAGTATCACGGCCAGTGCAAGTCCTGCACACACGCCGATGGTCTCGTAGCTGCGGCAGCGCTCACGGCGTCTTGCCTCCAGTGCCTGCAGCTGCTGCCGCAGACGGTCGGATGCAAGCGTAATGGCGCTCATCTGCCCTGCCGTGTCGAACTTTCCAAGCGAGAGCGAAAGCTCCAGAAGCGTCTGGCGCGCAGCCTGCGGCAGCGCCAGCTGCGGCGTTTTCTGCATGGCATCGAGAAACACCCCCTGTACACTTGCAGCGGGGCTTTGCTGCATGCTCTGTGCGCAGCAGGCAAAAAACGTGCTGACAGGCTTTCCCTCCGGCGATGAGAGCAGTGAAAACAGCTCCGGCAGCGGTGTCAGCCGGTAGGAGATCTCATTTTTCATGTACTCCAGCGCGCTGATGAGCTGCTGCAGCTGCACGGCCTGTGCGCGAACGCCTGCCGCAAAGCCAAAGCCAACGGCCGCCGAAGATGCCACAACGAAGATCATTCCAAGAATTTTCAACATCTGTTACACTCCTTCCGTATGCCAGCGCTTGTCCGGTGTCAGAATCAGAAGACGCCCGAACAGGCACATTTCCATCAGGCTTTTGTACAGCGGTCTTCTGTAAAGCTCGTCCTTTGACGACGCGTGCGCCGTAGCCAGAAGATTTACCCCGCAGTAGCTGGTGTTGCGCATGGCCTCAAGATCGCCCGGCGCCGTGATCTCATCGACAGCGATCCAGTGCACGTTCATCGCGCGCAGTAGAAGAAGAATGCCGTCCTGCTTGGAAAGACCGCATACCACGTCTGTACGCGAACCGAGATCCAACTGCGGCACGCCGCGCACGCAAGCGGCCAACTCGCCCCGCTCGTCCACCACGCCAACACGCTGTCCGGCCCCGGAGAGCGCAGCGATACATCCGCGCAGAAGCGTTGTCTTGCCGCAGCCCGGCGGCCCTGCGATGAGTGTCGAGCCTGTCAGCGCAGTAAGAAGCGGCCCGGGTGCAAATGCTACCTGCCGCGCCACGCGGATGGCGAGCGATGAGACCTCCTTCATGCTCACCACGCGCCCGGACTGCACCACCGCCGTGCCGCACACGCCGATGCGGTGCCCGCCGGAGATGGTCACAAAGCCCTCCTTGAGCGTCTCATTTGCCGCGTAGGACGACTGCTGTGTCGCAGCGAGCAAAATGTGCTCCAGATCTGCCTGCGTCACAAGACCGCTTCCACCCGGCAGCGGCAGATTTTCTTCTTTTCCGCACATCACAACAGTGGGTGCGTGTCCGGCACGCAGCCGCAGCTCTTCCAGCGCGTTGCCGCCTGAGAGTGCCAGCGCCCGGCGGTACGCAGGCGGCAGGATTTCATAGATCGGCTGTAAATTCGGCATGTACTCAACTCCCTGTACATCCTATTTGCGCCCATGTGCAGTTATGCAGGTAAAAAACCGCGGGGCATTCGTGCGGCAAACGGGGCTCTGCCCGGCAGCGTAAAATCCGGTGCGGGCCGGGACCTGCGCCGGAGCGGGCAAAAATACCGCTGCAAGCCCATGAAGAAGGCTTACAGCGGCATGTGCATGCTGTGACTCCAAAAAAAACGGAGCAGGCAAAGAAAGCCTGCTCCGGCGTGGCACCCCAGGGAGGATTCGAACCTCTGACCCCTCGCTTAGGAGGCGAGTGCTCTATCCACTGAGCTACTGGGGCGTTTGCTCCGTTATTCTACAATACGCATTTTGCCTTGTCAAGCAGGCATATTTCTGCCGGGTGGTGCATAGGATAATCAGTAACGACGCTTTTAAGGAGGATACTGATGCATTTTGCAATGCCGCCTGTCGCGGGCACGGATGTGACTGGTGATGTGGACGATCTGATCTTTTCAGAGCTTGACTATGAAGTCAGCAGCCGATGAGGCCGCGCCCGGACGGCGCAGGAAGACTCCTGCCCGGCCGGGCGCCATTGCTTTGTCAGCAGGTCGCTCCTCCTACGACTGTTTTGTTCAGCACGGCAGATTTATCCACGCTGCCTTCCAGCAGCTTTTTCTGCACATAGTCAAAGCCCAGACGGTCGATGGTATCGGCAAAACGCTCGCCGGTAACGCCCTCGTCGCGGAAGAACAAAATCGCCTTCTCCACCACATCCAGCACTTCGTCCTCCGAGGTGAAGATTTTTTCCAGCGGCCGGCCGTTTGCCGTGCGCTTGCCCCAGCGGCCGCCAATGTAGACTTTATACCCCTCCTGATACTCCTCCAGCGCGCCGAACGGGCACTTGCCCTTGCAGCGGCCGCAGTTGTTGCACGTATTGGGGTCGATGAGAATCTTGCCGTTTTCTACCTTGGCCACATGCACCGGGCAGCTTGCCTCCACCTGGCACTTCTTGCAGCCGCGGCACTTGGAAAAGTCCACCAGCGGCACGCGCTGGCCCACGATGCCGAGGTCGTTGAGGTCGGGCTTGACACAGTTGTTGGGACAGCCGCCGACTGCGATCTTGAACTTGTGCGGCAGCGTCACGCCGTGATAGCCGATATAGAAGCGCTCATGCAGCTTTTCGGACAGATCAAACGAATCAAGCAGGCCGTACTGACACGTCGTACCCTTGCACGAGACGACCGGACGCACCAGACTGCCCGTGCCGCCGGTTTCAAGACCTCTCTCTTTCAGGTATGCAATGGTATCGTCGATCTTATCATACGCAACGCCCTGAATCTCCAACGTCAGGCGCGTGGTCATGGTGACGGCACCGCTGCCGAACAGCTCAGCCGCTTCCGCGATGGTGCGCTGCTCTTCTGCAGTGATCTTGCCGTTTCTCGTGATGACGCGGACGTTAAACACGTCGTCGAAGCGCTTATCCTGCAGGCAGCCAAGGCCCTTGACGCGCTTGATCTCCGACGCGGGCAGCTTGCCGCCGGTGCGCTGCACCTTAACGGTGTTGATGAACGCACCGCCCTCGAGCACGCGTGTATTGGTGTAGCCGTAGGCTTTGAGCCGGTTCTGCAGGAAATAGCCGCGCTTTCCCTTGGCGCAGACCAGAAGCAGCTTTTCATCCGGATCCAGACCCTCGACAGGACCGGTCACCTTGCTCAGATCGACCCACGTTGCGCCGGGGATTCTGGCCTCGGGCTGCACGTCAATCACGCGGTAGCCCTTCGCGGCGCCGGCGGCATACTCAGCCGGAGTAAAGGTCTCAAAGCGGCCTTCAAGTTTGTTTTCCAGAATGTAGCACGCCTGCACGAACGGATGGATGGCCGTGGAAAACGGAGGCGCATAGGCAAAGTCCAGCGTGTCAAAATCTTCAAGCTTCGCGTCCATGGCGATGCCCGTCACAGCAATATCAACCATCTTATCCACCGCGCCTGCGCCGACAACCTGAATGCCCAGCACGCGGTGCGTCGCGCGGTCTGCAGTCAGCTTTGTCACAAAGGTGGAAGCGCCGGGATAATAGTGCGCTTTATCATCCGTGACGCATGTGACGGATACGGCGTCAAAGCCGGCGTCTTTCGCCTGCTGCCCGGTCAGGCCCGTACGGCCCGCGTTCAGACCTTCGGCCAGCCGCACCACGCCAGTGCCGAGGCAGCCGCCGTAGCGCGCATCCTTGCCGGTGAGGTTCTTGGCAAGGCACCTGCCTGTAAGATTGGCGGTCGAGCCCATGGCCGACCACTGCGGCTTCCCGGTCAGGCGGTTATATACCTGCGCGCAGTCGCCAACAGCGTAGATATCAGGCAGATTCGTGCGCTGGTACGCGTCGACCACGACCGTGCCCTTGTTCATCTCCAGGCCCGTATCTGCAAGGAAGCCGGTCGCGGGGCGCACGCCGATGGCCAGCACAATCACGTCGCCGGACACAGCGCCGACGCTTGTGCGCACACCTGTGGCGCGCGCCTCACCCGTAATCTGCTCGAGCGCTGCGCCCAGCACCACGCGCAACCCCTTTTTCTGCAGCTCGCGGCGGATATAATCAGCCATTTCGGTATCAAAGAGGTTGGGCAGCACCTGGTTTGCCATGTCGAGCGCCGTGACCTGCAGCCCCTGCGCCATGAGGTTTTCCGCAATCTCAAGGCCGATAAAACCGCAGCCGACCACGACTGCGCTGCGGCAGGCGTTGTCCTTTACATATGCGCGCAGGCCGGTCGCGTCGTCGGGTGCGCGCATGGTGAACACGCCTGGAAGGTCTTTGCCGGGTACATCCGGCACAAACGGCTCCGCGCCCGTGGCAAGGATGAGGCTATCATAGTGCGCAAGGCTCTCCTCACCTGTGGCAAGGCTGCGGAATGTGACCGTCTTGCTGGCCGCGTCAACGCCGATGGCCTCCATGCCGGTCTTGACATGCGCGCCGGTGAGTGCGGCATACTTCTGCGGGGTGTTGACGATCAGCTCGTCGCGGGACGCAATGCTGCCGCCGACATAGTACGGCAGACCGCATCCGGCATAGGAGATATCCTGCGATTTGGTGTAGACAGTGACGTTGGCGCTGCGGTCCTGCCGCAAGAGCTTTGCAGCAGCTTTGGTCCCGGCGGCCACGCCGCCGATGACAATGACATCCATGGCTGTTTCTCCTTTATCTGTTTTTTGTTTCCGTGTTCTGATACCTTGATTGTAGCACCTGCATGTGATAAAATCAATTTATTGTTTGTTATAGTTCGATCACAAATGCTTATATGGGAGGAAGCCATGCTGGACTATCGGATGGACACGTTTTTGACTGTTTGCGATACCATGAATTATCGTGAAGCGGCCGCACGGCTGCATATTACGCAGCCCGCTGTCACGCAGCATATCCAGTTTCTTGAACGCGCGTATGGCTGCGCGCTGTTTACGTATCAGAACCGGACGCTTGAAAAAACGCCGCAGGCACAGACGCTTGAGCGCTATGCCCGCGCCATGCGTGCAAACGACCGCGACGTGCGACGCCAGCTCGCGGGCGGCGGCGTGCAGGCGCTGCGCATCGGGGCGACCAAGACCATCGGTGACTACGTCCTACCGGAGCAGATCGAGCGGTTTTTGAAAAAGAAGCAGGCTGAACTGACGCTGCTTGTTGACAATACCGAGCACCTTCTTCGTCTTCTGGACGAAGACCGGCTGGACTTTGCCATTGTCGAGGGCTTTTTTGATAAAGCGCGCTACGACAGCCGGTGCCTGCGCGAAGAGCCTTTTGTCGGCGTGTGCCCAAAAGAGCACCGCTTCGCCGGGCGTGAGGTCACGGTTCGGGAACTGCTGGAGGAGACAATCATCCACCGCGAGGACGGCTCCGGCACACGCGCGATCCTTGAGCAGCAGCTGCGCAGCTGCAACGAATCGCTCAGCCGTTTTGCCGGGCGCATCTGCATCTCCAGCTTCAAGCTGATCGGAGATCTGGTGCGCAAGGGCTTCGGCGTCTCATTTGTCTACAAGGTACTGGCCGACAGCGACCCCGCGCTTGCCACTTTCACGCTCTCCAGCGGCCCCATCGTACGGCAGTTCAATCTGGTCTGGCTGCCGCAGGCAGACGTGCAGAGAAAGATCGAGCTGTTTTTTTCATAGCAGGATCTGTGCCCGGCGCAGTGAGCGCCGGGACGTTTTTTGCGCGCACGCGTCGAACGGTGCCTGCATAGATTGGTTCAGGGCGCTTGAAAGAGAATGCCCATGAAAGGAGTCAGGATCTTGGAGATTCGTAAATTACATGCATCGCACTGTGCAGAGAGTTCTGGCGGCTGCGCCGACTGGCAGGGAACGCTTCCCGCCTGCGCGCCGCTGGCCAATCCGTACGTCCCGTTCCAGCAGGAAAACAGCGAACGCTATGACGCGGCAAACGCGCTCATCCGCGGCACACTGTTTCCGGGGCTGGATCTTCCCTACCGCGGGATGGTCAATACGCAGGAGAAAAACGGCACTGCGCTCGGCGAGCTGCAATCGCTTGGCTTTGCCATGCACGAGCTGGCGCTGTATCTCGATACGCACAAAGACGACGAAGAGGCTGTTTCGCTTTTCAACCAGTATGCCGAGATGTATGAGCAGGCCATACAGCAGTACGAGCAGAACGGCGGCGTCTTGATGCAGGTCCGTTCCGCGCAGAGCGGCAGCTATGCGTGGCTGGATAACCCCTGGCCGTGGGAATATAAGGAGGGCTGAGCATGTTTGTCTATGAAAAGCGGCTGCAATATCCGATCAAAATTGCCAACACCAATCCGCGTCTGGCGTCTCTCATCATTTCACAGTACGGCGGGCCGGACGGCGAGCTTGGCGCGTCTTTGCGCTATCTCAGCCAGCGCTACAGTATGCCCTATCCTGAGCTGAAGGGTCTTCTGACCGATATCGGTACAGACGCGTCAAAAAGGACACGAGTTCGGAGCCCTTGCAAATACTGACTTTTTTGGGACGGGCTTTCGGAAAAACCGGCCGACACAGAGGGGTCAAAATGTACACATGCCTCGGAAACCGTTGGAATGACTGGGTTTTCGGCGGTTTTTACCGCATTTTGGAAATTGGCCCCATTTTCCGCCTCTATATGCCTGCGAATATCTCGCAGGCTTTCCAGTACAAAGCGCCATTTTTGCGGCAGCAGATTGAGCCGCACCTCAATTCTTCGCTCCCTGTAAATTACCATGTGATCCAAGCTGTTTTTCAGGAATACCTCATCGTCACAGTCGCCGTTGACAATGGCTGTCACATGCTTCTTGATGTCCTCTCGCAGCGTAGCCGTCTCATAAGAAATGCGCTCCCGCGCTTTAATGGCGTCTAATTGGGAGCGCAGGCTGTCGAGCTGGTTGTCATACCGCTCGTTCATCATTCTCATCTCCTCCTTGGTAATGCTCTTGGAGAAAAACGCTACCAGGACATTCTCCTTTTTCTTCATCAGCTGGCCGATCTCAAATTCCAGCCGGTCCGTATTGCCGGCTGTGCCGGCCTCCCCTGCCCGGATGGCTTCCATGGTGATGTCGGCTACACGTTGGACGACCCAGCCGCGGTCGATCCGCAGGGAGGTCAGACAAAGCTTCAAAATCTCTGTGGCCTGTTCGTCGCGTATGACCTTTCCGATGCTGCAGCCGACCTCGTTCCCCTGCGGATCCAGATGCTGTGCGCCGTCCATTGTGGCGTTGTAGCAACTCCAGTATCGGGCTGCTGAGCCATTCTTTCGCTTCCTTTTCCGGGATATGAAGCTGGCTCCACACGCGCCGCACTTGATCCTGCCGCTGAACACATAGCGATTGGAGTGCCCTGCACCCGGGATTCCATGCCGGTCTCGCCTTTTGATTTCGGACTGGACCATATTCCACAAATCCCGGTCGATGATAGGCTCATGGTGGTTTTCGATGACCACCAGTTCCTCTTCCCCGTGATTGTACTTTTTAGCGTGAGTCAGGTAATCCGGCGTGAAGGTCTTTTTCTGCACAAGGTCGCCAACATACTTTTCATTTTTGAGAATTTTGAGAACATGACTGCCCGACCATTTGGGATTTCCCCGGTAAGTCAAAAAGCCGTCTTCCCGAAGCTCTCTTGCGATGACAGTGGTGCCCTTTTTCTCGATTCCGTACTTGTGAAAGATGAGCCGGATCAGAGCTGCGCCCTCCGGCTCCACTGTCATGTGCCCGTCCTTGACATCATACCCCAGAAGGGATCTTCCGAACACCACTCCCCTCTCCATCTGACGGGTCTGTCCCCATTTTACCCGGGTGGACGTCTTGCGACTCTCCTCCTGGGCGATGGAGCCCATGATACTGAGCCGAAGCTCCGCGTCCGGCTCCAGCGTGCTGATGCCGTCGTTCATGAAGAGTACGCCAACGCCGATTTGCTTCAGCGCTCGGGTATAAGAGATCGTGTCCAGAATGTTTCGGGAAAAGCGGCTGACCTCCTTGGTGATAATCAGTTTGAATTTTCCCAGGTGGGCGTCATTGATCATGCGGTTGAAGGCGGCCCGCTTTTTGGTGGACGTGCCGGTGATGCCTTCGTCGGCATAGACTTCGTACAGTTCCCAGTCCGGCTGCCGTTCAATGTACTCCTTGAAATAGCGCCGCTGACTCTCAAAGGAGTTGGCCTGGTCGTCCTTGTCCGTTGAGACGCGGCAGTAGCTTGCCACTAAAATCATTGTTTTCACCTCCGGAATGATTTTCCCACAACGGAGGCAGTTTGGCGAATGTGCGGTTTACTCGGCCAAAAGATGATAACATATGAGATCGCAACAATCTGTTGCATATTCGTAACGAATAATATAAAATATAGGTGGAGGCGATTTGCTTGGAAAAACGACTTGGGAATATCATCATTCAGACTCCCGGCGGAACTGCCGCGAAAGGTTCCAAAACGTATAAGGTTTCGCTGCCTTCCTCTTGGATCAAAGAACTTGGTATTGACGCAGAGGATCGTCAGGTGGAATTGAGCTT
>SFHJ01000050.1 GCA_004555655.1 Clostridiales bacterium | reverse complement strand
CAGGCCGAAGTGTATTTTTCCCGACGTACACGCCGCCGGAAAAAATAATTTACAATTCTTTCGCCGCATCTGCGGCGAACTCTGCGAGGCTTTTTCGACGCGCTGAGGCAGGCTCATCCGAGCCTGCCTGTTTTACTGCTTTGCGGCCGCCAGATATTCCGGCGTTTTTGACCAGTATTTGACGCCCCAGTGCTCAAAGTCCCACTGCTCCATATATGCGTTGCACTCGTAATCGACGTAAAAAAGCCGCTCGTCATGCACCACAAAATTTGTCGGATAGTAATCGATGTTCAGTCCCGCAGCATACAATTCGGGCAACATTGCGCGCATCTGCGCCAGATATTCTTCGCGCATTTCTCCGCGTCCCACCAGTTCGAACACTGTAGGTCCCGGGATATATTCTTTCAGAATGCGTTCTGTCACACGGTCTGCCCCTAGCATCTTCGGCATCGGAATGTGCGCCGCGCACAGACGCTCATAATCACGTATCTCCGCTTCAAATTTGTCTCCGAACTGGTAATACGCACACGGCTCATGGTGCAGCTGCTTGAGTACATACTCCCCTGCCCCATCCGTGCAGAGATAGCTGTAGCCGCCCTTTCCATGCCCCAGAAGCCGAAGAAGCCGATAGTCTTTCCCGCCAACGGCCATAAAATTCTGTTCCATAGCGTTCTCCTTTCCCGGCTGCCGCCGCATCATCATTATAACAGCTTTTGAACAATTTGCAAAATCCGTCCGTTTTCGTGTAATTTCGCCTTGAAACGGCATATGCTGGTATGAGCCGCTTTCGGCTCAGAAAGGATCTGACGCAATGGGAATCACCAGTTCCAACAAGGTGCTCAGCACCAATCGCATCGAGTGCGGCGGGACATTTCAGGTCACGCTGTCGCTGACGGCTGCGCCCGATATCATCGCCAACCCGACGGATATCGTGCTGGTGCTCGACCGCTCCGGCAGCATGGCAGGTTCCGCGCTTGCCAGCCTGAAGCTCGGCGCAAAGACCTTCATCGATATCATCGCAGACGCCACCGGCGGAACGCAGATGGGGCAGATCGGCTTCGGCAGCCGCATCGGTATCGTCAGCTTTGCCTCCACCGCCACAAAAGACACGGGGCTCATCACGTCCGTCGCCGATTTGAAGTCGGCGGTTGACGCGCTCAACGCCGCGGGCAGCACCAACCACGCCGACGCATTCACCAAGGCCGTGGAGCTGCTCACGCCGCCAAGCGGCAATGACCGCGTAATTGTCATGTTCACCGACGGTGAGACGACTGTAGGCGGCAATCCCAGCCCCATCGCGGCCGCTGCCCGCGCAAGCGGCATCGTCATCTATGCCATCTGTCTCGCCGGCGAAGACGGCGTGGACGTGGCAGCGCTGGAGGATTGGGCCTCGAAGCCGCCTTCGGCGTTTGTGGCGATCACGCCCGACGACGCAGAGCTGGAAGAGCTGTTTGCCGAACTGGCGCGCAACATCACCAAGCCCGGCGCGACCGATATCCGCATCGACGACGTGCTGAACGACTGCTTTGAGATCGTTTCACTCTCCGCACCGACAAAGGGCACAGCCAGTATGACAGGCCCGCGGTCGCTGCGCTGGGAGATCGACGAGCTCGGCATGCACGCCAGCGAGGGCGCAAGCCTCACCTTCACCGTCCGTCACTCCGGCACGTGTACCGGCGAGGTCGAGGTCAACGATTCTATCACCTACTCCGACCACGAGGGCAACCATGTCACGTTTCCCTCGCCTGAAATTACTGTCGACTGCGGCACGGATGTTCTGCCCGAGGCGTGTCCGGAGCCCGTTGATATCACCACCCACGGCTGTGAGGACGCAATTGAATTTGACGCAGGCGAGATCAGCATGCAGTCGCTTGGGCGTGTGCTGCAGCTGAGCGTAACGGTCAAAAACGTCTGCCCGCACCGGCGCGTGGCGCTGGCCGCAATCGTGACCGAGGTAGACGAACACGGACTCGAGTTCAAGCGCGGGCTCAAGACCGTCACGCTACCGGCGCACAACCACCCCACCTGCCGCGACGTGCGTGTGCGCTGCATCAAGTTCGTTCTGCCCGAGGATCTCGATGTGTCGGGCTCGGACGGGGCGATCTGCAACGAGCGCAAATTCAAGGCCCGCTTCATCGCGCACTATATCGACAACGACTTTGCCTGCTGCGATATCGTGCTGTAACCTTCAGATGCCGCATCACGGACTGGCCGCCCCGGGAGGCGGCCAGTCTTTCGTGCACGGATGTGCGGGTATTGTCTAAATCGACTGCTGCGCCACCCACGCGGCAAGCTCGTCCGTTTCTCTGCGGCCAATCCCGCGCATCGCCCGCGCAATGCTCTGCGCCTGCGCGCGGCAGCCCGTGATTGCCGGGGCAATCAACAGGACAAGTTCTTCGTCCATCGCGTCGGAATAGGCCTTCGCCTGCTCGACCACACCGCAATGCACGTCAAGATACAGCTCGATTTCACCCCAGTCGAAACGGTTTTCCAACTGAATCGTACATGCCGGTGTTTTGCCCACGCGCCAGTCCCAGCTCGACAGCGTAGCCTCGTATTCTGCGATTTCCGTGTCATCCGGCGCAAACATATCCATGCTCTCCGTCTCGCCATAGGTCTGCATAAACGCCTTCTGCAGGGCTTCAATCATGCCGGGAACCGTGAGTTCCGGATTGCAGCTTGAAAGGTTGCAGATGCGCGAACGCACGCTGCTCACGCCCTTGGCCTGCAGCTTTCTGACTGACGGCGTGAGATATTTGCCCGCCCTGGCCGTGTCGGCGGCAATCAGGATCGTGCCGTGATGCAGGCACGTTCTGGCGTTTTTCTGGAATGCGTTGCCGGAGAACTTGCAGCCGTTGGCGGAGATCAGAATGTCGTTTCTGCCGCTCTGCTCGGTCTCGATGCCGAACATGGCTGCGGCGCTTTGTACCACCTGAAGCTGCTTACGCACGTCGTGCACCTCCGTAGGCGTAATGAATGTAAAGTTGATATTGCCGAGGTCATGGAACACTGCCCCGCCGCCCGACTCGCGCCGCGCCAGACGCACGCCGTCTTTTTCCATTGCCGCCAGATCGCACTCTTTCCATGCGTTCTGATTTTGGCCGATAACGACCGTATTGGCGTTTTGCCAGATATACAAAATACACGCCTCGTCGTCCATGCGGTACAGCCGCTTCTCCACGGCCAGATTGTGCCACGGGTTAAAGGAATCTCCAATGATGATGCGGTTCATTGACCTTGCTCCTTTGCAAAACAGAATTCTGGCTTGATTCTACCAAAGCCAGAGCAAAATGTACAGAAAAAACTTCACACAAAACAAACACAAACCAATACACCAGACGGGAAAATACAGTTGCCAGCGCTGCGGGGCGTGTGCTAGAATGAGAAAAACACAAAAGGAGCGAAGTACCATGAAAAAACGCCCTGTTATCATCTGTACCGACCCCGGCATTGACGATTTCATCGCCATGCTCATTTTACTGCAGCAAAATACGCTCGATATCCGCGGCATGATCGCGCTGAGCGGCAACGTGGGCCTGCCCATCACGGTCAACAACACCCTGCTTGCTGGCGAACTGTGCGGCAGGCCGGACGTGCCGGTGCTCTCCGGCAGCGCCAAACCGCTTGCGCGCCCGGCGCGCTCGGCGGCGAACATCCACGGCAAAAGCGGCCTCGGCCAGTCCATTGAGCGCTATTCCTCCAGAAAACCGTCCGCGCAGGACGCGGCGGAATTCATCGTCCGGACCGCGCGCGAATTTCCGGGCGAGCTCGAGATCATTTCGCTCGGACCGCTGACCGACGTGGCGCGTGCGCTGCAGCTCGACCCCGGCATCGCGCCGCTGCTGCGGCAGATCGTCGTCATGGGCGGCGGTGTGACACGCGGCAATGCCACAAAATACGCCGAGTTCAACATTGTGGCCGACCCCGAGGCGGCGGATGTTGTCTTTGCGAGCGGCGCAGATGTGGTGATGATCGGTCTGGACGCGACGCATCAGTGTCTGCAGCCGCGCAGCCAGATCGCGGAAATGACCGCCGGCACGGAGCTGGGCCGCATGGTGGGTCTGATGCTGGGTGACTATGCCGACATGTATGCGCGTGTGCACAATCTGGACGGCGTGGTCATTCACGACGCCATCTGTGCGCTCTGGCTGCTGCAGCCGGAGCTGTTCCAGACCGAGCAGATGCGCATCCGCGTGTGTCTGGATGAGGGCGAGCATCTGGGCCAGACAATGCCGGTCAGCGCCGGCGCGCCGTTTGCCACAGTCGCGATGGGACTTGACGCCGGGCGCGTGGCGCGGCGGATCGTGACCGAAGTGCAGCACGCCGTAAACGCATAGCAGTTTGCGGGCGGGCTACCGCCTGCTGCGCAGCTTTCATAAGATACAATGGCTGCACCGCGCAGATTGTGCGGTGCAGCCATTTGATGGGGTGATACAGCGTTATTTTACAGCAGCGCCGGCGCAAATGCAAGCGCTGTTTTCCATTTTCTGACGATTCATAAAATCCCGACAAAACGCAAAAAATACGGCATGATATCTTGTGAAACATTCCAATTTGACAACAAAACGAGCCTACTGTAAAATGAATAGGTATTTTTGATAGCTGTTGCGATCGGACAGCACATACGCGTGATAATTCTGCAGAAGAGCAGTGCTCTTTTGCCGGGGGCTTGTCTCCCCTTTCACCCATTGTGTCTGCATTCGGTCGCTTTTTTGTATTTATGGAGGGTTTTATGAAATACGTATTCATCACCGGCGGCGTGGTCTCCGGCCTTGGCAAGGGCATCTGCGCAGCGAGTCTCGGACGGCTTTTAAAGCAGCGCGGCCTGCGCGTAAAAAACCAGAAATTCGACCCGTATCTCAATGTCGACCCCGGCACCATGAGCCCGTACCAGCACGGCGAGGTCTTCGTCACCGACGACGGCGCGGAGACCGACCTCGACCTCGGCCATTACGAGCGTTTTGTTGATGAGAGCCTGAGCGGCAACAGCTCCGTCTCGTCGGGCAAGATCTATTGGAGCGTGCTCAACCGTGAGCGCGAAGGCGGATATCTGGGCGGCACGGTGCAGATCATCCCGCACATCACAGACGAGATCAAGTCCCGCATCTACGCCATGGACGACGGTGAGACGGACGTTGTCATCTCCGAGGTGGGCGGCACCGTGGGCGATATCGAGTCGCAGCCGTATCTCGAGGCCATCCGGCAGGTCGCCTGCGACAAGGGACGCAGGAACGTACTGTTTATCCATGTGCCGCTCGTCGTGCAGATTCCCGGCTCTGGCGAGCTCAAGAGCAAGCCCACGCAGCACTCGGTCAAGGAGCTTCTGAGCGTCGGTATCCAGCCGGATATTCTGGTCTGCCGCACCGACGCGCCGCTGCCCGGCGACGTGCGGCGCAAAATCGCGCTGTTCTGTAATGTCGAGCCGCAGTGTGTCATTGAAAACCGCACTGCATCCACGCTATACGAGGTGCCGCTGCTGCTCGAACAGGCGGGGCTGGCCGATGTGGTGTGCGAAAAGCTGGGGCTTCGCGCACACGCGCCCGACCTCTCCGGGTGGAGCGGGATGGTGCAGCGCATCAAAAATGCACACCGTGAGGTGACCATCGCGCTGGTCGGCAAATATACGCAGCTGCATGACGCGTATTTGTCGGTGGTCGAGGCGCTGTTTCACGCGGGAACGGCCAACGACGCAATCGTCCGGATCAAATGGGTCGACTCCGAACAGCTGACAGCAGAAACCGTCGGTAAGGCGCTTGACGGCTGCGCAGGCGTGCTGGTACCGGGCGGCTTCGGCGACCGCGGCATCGAGGGCATGATTCTGGCCGCGCAGTACGCGCGCGAGCACGGCGTGCCGTATCTCGGCATCTGCCTCGGCATGCAGATCGCGGTCATCGAGTTTGCCCGCCATGTGGCCGGGCTCTCCGGCGCCAACTCTGCCGAGTTCGCACCCGCCACGCCGCACCCCGTCATCGCGCTCATGCCGGGCCAGCAGGGCATCACCGCCAAGGGCGGCACGATGCGCCTGGGCGCGTACCAATGCGTGCTTGCGCCCGATTCGCGCGCAGCGTCGCTCTACGGCGCGCGGGACATTTCCGAGCGCCACCGCCACCGCTATGAATTCAACAACAACTACCGCGAAACGCTCACCGCAGCCGGGCTGCGTCTGGCCGGGCAGTCGCCGGACGGAAGGCTTGTCGAGCTGGTGGAGCTGCCGGAGCACCCGTTCTTCACCGGCTGCCAGTTCCACCCCGAGTTCAAGAGCCGCCCCAACCGCGCGCATCCGCTGTTCCACGGCTTCGTCGCGGCTGCTTTGCACCAGGTATAAAACAGTACCGGCCATGACAAAATTGTCATGGCCGGTTGAGGCTGTCGAAAAACTCCTTTGGAGTTTTTCGACAACAGGCCGCGGCCTGCTGCGCGCACAAGCTGTCCGCTTCTCCTCTCCAAATCACGACTGAGCACAGTCGTGATTTGGTTTACATTATTTCGCGCCTGCGGGCGCGAAACTCTGCGAGGCTTTTTCGACACGCTGTACCGGCCATGACAGAATTGTCATGGCCGGTTTTCAATTACAGCTCAATACAATCGCCTTCAGCGCTGATCTGCTCCATCTCGCCGTCCTTGATCAGATATGCCTCGCCGAACAGAAGCTCTTCGCCGCTTTCACTGTAGAGATAGCTGCCGTCGACAAGCGCAAAAAACTCGTTTCCCATGCTGTCGGGATACGCGATATCCTCAAACAGCCGCAGGCCGTCGAGCTCGCTGTCACAGACCTCCTGATAATGCGGCAGCACCATGCGCTGTGTCAATCCCAGCCCCGGCAGGTAGCGCTCATAGTCCGGGTCAACGGCTTCGCCGCTGAGCTCGGGATGGGCGTAGACCGTGTCGGCGCTGTTCATCGTACCGGCGCTGATGCCGACGATCACGCCGGGAAAATCCGCGAGCAGCCCGCGCAGGCCGATCTGCTGAAAAAACCGGTTCTGCGTGGGTACATGTCCGCCCGCGAGGATGATGAGCTCCGCACCGGCGATCAGCTCCGCCGCGCTGTCCTGCGTTCTGCGGTCAAGCACCTCGTAGGATGAGAAGGTAAAGCCGGCGTCCGCAAACGCGTCGTACATATCGCCTGCAAAGCGGTCGGTCCACTCGGCACCGTCGGGGTCAGAGCAGACAAACAGGGCCGAACACACGCGCGGCAGCGCGTCACGCAGCCGGTCCACAAAGCCGTTTGCCGGGTTGAGTTTCGCCTCCCCTGCAACACAGGGGCTGCTGGTCAGAAAACAGGTCATGAAAACGCCTCCAACAAAATGTTATTCACCTGTGCGCAGCCCGGAAAAAAGACGCTTGTCATCCGTCAGGTTCGTCAGTGTCAGGGGCGCTTCGCCCGGTGTGAGAAAATACGTTCCGCCAGCCGTCATGATCCGCCGTCCGCCCGCAGGCCTGAACCCGCGCAGAAGCAGCGCCGCCGTCAGCGCCATGCACACGAGCAGCAGCACACAGACAAGCGCAATCCAACTGCTTTTTTGCACCATTTCCCCATCCCTCCAGAAAAGTATCTTCTCTCAGAATAGACGAAAAATGAGGCATTTGGTTGCAGATTTTTCCTGCAGAATTTTCCGGCGCGGCAGGTCAGCCGTCCGTGAAGTGGTACGAATGGCCGAGGTCGTAGGCCATCTTGTTGCTCTCAGAGATGAAGTCCATAAACCGCTTGGCCGCTGAGGTAGGCGTCACGCCCTGCAGCGTGCACATCGTCACCGCGCGCGGCGGGATGGTGAACGCGGTCCTGAGCGGCCGTATGACGCCGCGGCCAAGGCCCGACTGGGAGAATTCCTCCGTTACGCACGCCACACCGAGGCCGATGCGCGCGAGCGAAATGAGCAGGTTGTGCGAGCCCAGCTCGATCTCGGGGTGAATCGTAAGGCCGTTCTGCTGGAACACCTGCTCCAGATACACGCGCGAGCTGGCCTTGCGTTCAAGCAGAATCAGCGGCAGCGCAGCCACCTCCTCCATCGTATACGCGTGGTCAAAGTCACACGGATAGTCCGGCGCGGCCACGAAGATGGTGTGTGTGTCGACGCAGTGGCGCATCACATACGCCTGCGGGTCCTGCGGCCCCGTGGCAAAGGCAATGTCCACCTGTCCGCCGTGCAGGTATTCCAGTACCATCTGGCTGGTTCCGTTTAAAATACGGATGCGGATATCGGGATAGTCGCGGTGGAACGCCTCGAGCCGCGACAGAAGATAGGTCTTCGTCACCGTGTCGCTCGCGCCGATGATGAGCTCGCCCGTCAGCAGCTGCCGCGACTGCGCCAGCTTTTCCTCACCGCTCTGGATCAGGCCCAGCGCGTGCGTCACATATTCCAGCAGGATCTTGCCCTCACTCGTCAAATGTACGCCCTTGGTGCTTCTGGAAAACAGGCGAACCTGCAGCTGCTCTTCCAGCTGCTTGATCGACTGGCTCACGGCCGACTGCGAGATAAACAGGTGCTGCGCCGCAGCGGAGATATTTCCCCAGCGCGCGACCTCCTGAAAAACGCGGTATAACTCCAATTTGACTGCCATAACAGCCTCCCGGCATAAGACGCACTAATTATCATAATTATTTTTATCTATTTTACTTATTGCTGCACTCCGATTATAATAGGAATGCTGCGAAAAGTCCAGCGCTATTTTTTAAGGAGGCCCGCTATGCTCATCAGAAGCCCCGAACAGGATATCTCCCGCGTACTGTTTACCGAAAAGACCATCGCCGCGCGTGTCGAGCAGCTCGGCGCAGAGCTGACCGAGAAGCTCGGCGATAAGCGCCCCGTGCTTGTGTGCGTGCTCAAGGGCGCGTCGTTTTTCTATATCGACCTCTGCCGGTCGATGAACTGCAACATCGACATGGATTTCATCGCCGTCTCCAGCTATGGCGCAGGCGCGAAGTCCACGGGCGTGGTGCGGCTCATCAAGGATCTTGACAACAACATCACCGGCCGCCACGTCGTCATCGTCGAGGATATCATCGACTCCGGCCTTACCATGCAATATCTCAAGCAGCTGTTTTCGGCCAGAAACCCGGCCAGCGTCACAACCATAAGCTTTCTTGACAAATGCGACCGCCACGATCCGAGTCTGAAAACCGACTATTGCGGCTTTGCCATTCCCGATGAGTTCGTCGTCGGCTACGGTCTGGATTATGCGAATTACTACCGGAATCTGCCCTATATCGGCATTTTGAAGCCGGAATGCTACGAATAAAAAAACTTTTCCGCGCGGCTATTGACGAAAGTCCGCGCCTGTTGTAAAGTAACCGCAGAAGGCCAACTGCCGTCTTTTTCTATCATAAGGAGGATACTATGCAGGAACTCAAAGAACGGATTCAGCGCGAGGGCAAGGTGCTGCCCGGTAACATCGTAAAGGTCGACGGCTTCCTCAACCACCGCATCGACTGCCAGCTCATGGCCCACATCGCCGACGAGTTTGCCCGGATCTTCGATCTGTCACAGGTCGACATCGTTCTCACCGCCGAGGCCAGCGGCATCGCCATGTCCGCCGTGTGCGCCTACAAGTTCGGTCTTCCCATGATCTACGCAAAAAAAGCCAAGAGCGATAACATCGAAGGCGGTCTGTATCAGAGCGAGATCTATTCGTATACTTATAAGAAAAAGGTCACGCAGATTCTGGCCAAGGAGTGGCTCCCGGCAGGTTCCCGCGTGCTGATCCTCGACGACTTTATGGCCAACGGTGAAGCTGTGCGCGGCCTGTGTGATATCGTCCGGCAGGCGGGTGCCACTGTCGCCGGCATCGGCATCGCCATTGAAAAGGGCTTCCAGGGCGGCGGCGACCGTCTGCGCAACATGGGCTACAACTACCATGCGCTGGCCGTCATCGAACGTGCCGATGAATACGGCATCGCCTTCCGGGAGGAATGAGCATGCAGAAAGTCCTCGTTCTGGATTTTGGCGCGCAGTACAGCCAGCTCATTGCCCGCCGCATCCGTGAGTGCAATATCTACTGTGAAGTCAAGCCCTATACCATCACGCCCGACGAGATCCGCGCATTTGACCCCATCGGTGTGGTCTTCTCCGGCGGCCCGCAGAGCGTCTATGAAGAGACGTCGCCGCATATCGACCCCGCGATTTTCCGCATGGGCCTTCCCATCCTCGGCATCTGCTATGGCTGCCAGCTGATGGCCTATACGCTGGGCGGCACGGTCTCGGCTGCGACGGAGGCAACCGCCCGTGAATACGGCAAAACTCTCACACATTTTGATACCTCCGACACGCTCTTCTCCGGCCTTCCAGAAACGAGCGTCACGTGGATGAGCCACGGCGACTATATCTCCGCCGTGCCGGCCGGCTTCACCGTCACCGCGACGACCGGCGTCTGTCCCACCGCCGCCATGGCCGACCGCGCGCAGAGACTCTACGGCGTGCAGTTCCACCCAGAGGTCATGCACACCGAATACGGCGCGCAGATGCTGCGGAAGTTCCTGTTTGACGTCTGCGGCGCTGCGGGCGACTGGACGATGCGCGACTACCGCGCCAGCGCCATTGCCGCTATCCGGGAAAAGGTTGGCTCCGGCCGGGCGCTTCTGGCGCTCTCCGGCGGCGTCGACTCCTCCGTGGCCGCCGCGCTCATGGCCGAGGCCATCGGCAGCCAGCTCACGTGCGTCTTTGTCGACCACGGCCTCATGCGCAAGGACGAGGGTGACGAGGTCGAGGCCGCATTCTCGAAGTGGGACATTCATTTTGTCCGCGTGAACGCCGAGGTGCAGTTCCTCTCCAAACTCGCCGGCGTCAGCGACCCTGAGCGCAAACGCAAGATCATCGGCGAGGAGTTCATCCGCGTCTTTGAGGCCGAGGCCAGGAAGATCGGCAAGGTGGACTACCTTGTGCAGGGCACCATCTATCCCGACGTCATCGAGTCGGGCCTCGGCAATTCCGCCGTCATCAAGAGCCACCACAACGTGGGCGGCCTGCCTGACTATGTCGATTTCCGCGAGATCATCGAGCCGCTGCGGATGCTGTTTAAAGACGAAGTGCGTCAGCTCGGCCGCGAACTGGGTCTTGCCGAGTATCTGGTCATGCGCCAGCCCTTCCCCGGCCCCGGTCTTGCCATCCGCGTCATCGGCGAGATCACAAAGGACAAGCTGGACATTCTGCGCGAGGCGGATTTCATTTTCCGCGACGAGGTGGCAAAGGCCGGCTTCGATCGCAGCATGAACCAGTATTTCGCGGTGCTGACCAATATGCGCTCGGTCGGTGTCATGGGCGACGGCCGGACATATGATTATACGCTCGCACTGCGCGGCGTCACCACCAGCGACTTTATGACTGCTGATTGGGCCCGGATTCCCTACGAGCTTTTGGACCGCGTCTCCACCCGCATCGTCAATGAGGTCCGCGGTATCAATCGAATTGTTTACGATATCACAAGTAAACCCCCCGCGACCATTGAATGGGAATAACTGACAAAACCCGCAAAGCCTTGAAAACACTGGAGTCTTAAAGCGTAAACGGGGCATTTGATAGCAAATTGATAGCAGATACCAAAACCGGATTTACTTTGTTCACTCCCGTATAGCGGGTGGCTTGCGGGTAAATCCTCCATATCCTAAGAAAAAGGTCTTGCTGACTTTCACCAGTCGGCAAGACCTTTTTTGCTATTTGTCTTTTCTCTGTTTCTTCAAT
>SFHJ01000049.1 GCA_004555655.1 Clostridiales bacterium | reverse complement strand
GTGCTCAAAGTACCGCGGCTACCAGTGCGGCGTGGCGTACGCCGAGGGCTTCCGCCCCTACAACGTCTATCCGCGCTACAGCACCAAACAGCTGCTGCCCGACTGAGCGTTCAGGCACGCTGGAAAATAGCACCGAGCGTCATAACAACGGCGGCCTTGCGGCTGGATTCGAAATCGTTTTCAAACAGTGACAGCGCCACGCTTCCTGCGTCGGTGACGATGTGGAACTGCTGCTCCAGCGTCTTTTGCAGCAGCTCGAGAAAACCGTCGCCCAGCAGGCGCACCATTCCGCCGATGCGCACGCTGCGCACGGCGAAGAGGTTGATGATACTGACGAGTCCGCAGCACAGATGATACGCATATTCGCGCATCACATCCATGACCGCTGGTTCTTTCCGGTGGAAGGCGGCCGCAGCCTGCTGCATGGCAAGCTGGTTGCAGTCGGCTGCGTAGTTCTCCTGATACGTCAGATGCATCCCGGCGCGCGCGTTGAGCGCGGCAAAGAGCGCCGGCGCTGAGCAGAGGGTCTCAAGACAGCCGTGATTGCCGCAGTTGCACGCCGGACCGTGCGGCTGGATGATGATATGGCCGGCTTCGATGGGGATGCAGTAGCGCTCGTCCATGACGATGCCCGCATTCATGCCCTCTTCGATGGTGATGGCCAGAACCGGCGCGGCGGGTGCACCCGGCTCGGCGATGTACGCCGAATAGGCCACGGCTGCGGCGTTGTTGTTGATCATGACGTGCGCCGGTGCAAGCTGCTCACGCAGAAACGCGATAAGCTCGCGCTGCACCATCTGCTGCGGCTCAATGACGGCGGAAAAGCCAAGCCGTCCGGTCTGCGCGTCGAAAAGCCCCGGATAGAGCACATGCACGCCGAGCAGGCGTGAGCGGTCGATCTGGCTTGAGCGCAGCAGTTCCAGAAGCGAATCAAGCACCTGCTGCGCGCTGGAGGCGATGTCGCGGCTTCTGGAGAAGGCGACCTTGTGCAGGCAGATGTCGTAGAGATTGAGAAAATAGCCGTGGCTGATGATCTCGATTGTCGCCACATAGCCGCGCGGGGCGTTGACCTCAAGTAAAATGGGCCTTCTTCCACGTCCGGATGCCGGTTTGACGAGCGGGATTTCGCGCAGCCACTGGTTCTGCAGCAGCTCGTCGATCAGTACCGTCACCGTCGCGGGCGACAGCCCGGAAAGCCGCGCAAGATCGGCCCGGCAGACGGGCGCGTGCTTGCGCACGAGATTGAAAAGCAAGGTTGCATTGTGGTCTTTGATAATCTGCTGGGACGAGCCGTCGTGGCTTGCGGTCTGCGGTTGAATCCGGATCATGGATGCTCACGCTCCTGTTGTAAAGTAGCTGGCAGATTTGCTGCATCTGTCAGTATAGCATGATTTATTTTGATTGACAAATTATTTTTTGCAGTTCAGGATGGTAACTAGGTAAGGTTTCCCAATTTTTCGATAAACGAAGAATCTAAAATAAGAAGGAAACAGGCAAACGCACACGAAACGGGAGGAATGAAACGCATGAGTACAAATAACAACAAGCAAACCCTGCGCGCAACGAAGAACGTCGGCGCAATCGTAAAGGACTGGATGTCCCTGGTCGGCATCGCACTGCTGATCGTGGTGTTCTCCATCATCTCCTATGCAAAATTCGGCGCCCAGTATTTTCTGACCTGGAGCAACTGGAAGACGATTTTGCTGCAAAGCTCCACTGTCGCCATCGTCGCGTTGGGCCAGTCGATTATGCTGCTGACCGGCAACTTTGACCTCTCGCTGGGCCGTATGGTCTGTCTGACCAGCTGCGTCGGTGCGGTGCTCATGAAGAATGTCGGTATGAATACCGGCCTTGCCATCGTCATCATGTTTGCAATCGGCCTGACCGTGGGCCTGATCAACGGCCTGATGGTTGCCTATGTCGGCGTTCCGGCCATGATCGCAACGCTCGGCACGCAGTACATCTGCTACGGCGTGGCAAAGCTGCTGACGCAGGCGGTGCCGATCCCCAAGATGCCCGATTCTATCGCGTGGATGGGCCGCGGCTATATCCTGAATGGAACCATTCCTGTTTGCGTAATTCTGATGCTGGTGCTATACATTGTCGCGCAGTTCATCACCTCGAAGACCAAGGTCGGCCGCAACCTCTATGCTGTCGGCGGCTCGCGCGAGGCTGCGTTCTTCTCCGGCATCAACGTCAAGCTCTATCAGCTCGGCACGTTCCTGCTGGGCGGCGTGCTGGCCACCTTCGGCGGCCTGGTGCTGATGTCCCGACTCAACTCTGTCGCCGTCACCAACGGCCAGAACTATGAGTTCGACGCCGTTATCAGCTCGATCATCGGCGGCGTTTCGCTGGCCGGCGGCAAGGGCCGCGTCATCGGCACGATGTTCGGCTGTATCTTTCTGAACACGCTGTTCAACGGCTTCTCTCAGATGGGCGTTGACCCGTTCGTGCAGGACGTCCTGAAAGGCGTTGTCCTTGTGCTCGCCGTCACGCTTGACGTCGCCAGCAACAAGAAGAAGTCTTAACTGACCTGACCGCAGTCGTATCAATATGGAAAGGTTGGGTGAAACATGAACGATTATATTCTGTCCCTGAAGAACATTACCAAAGAGTTCCCGGGCGTCAAAGCGCTTGATGATGTCACCATCAACGTCGAACGCGGCACGATCCATGGCCTTGTCGGCGAAAACGGCGCAGGCAAATCCACGCTCATCAAGGTGCTGGCAGGCATCTATCAGCCGAATGCGGGCGAGGTTATTCTGGAGGGCGAGGCCCGCCACTTCTCCAGCCCCATTGAGGCCCGCGGCGCCGGTATCAGCGTTGTGCATCAGGAGATCAAGCTGGCCGAGCCGCTGTCCGTGGCGGAAAACATGTTCCTCGGCAACGTGATGATGAAGGGCGGACTGGTCGACTGGGCCGGTATGCGCCGCCGTGCGCGCGAGATTGTCGATGATCTGGGCATGGACATCGACATCAATGCGCAGGTATCGTCTCTGACCGTGGCGAAAAAGCAGGTCGTCGAGATCATGCACGCCATCAACAACAATTCCAAGGTTCTGATTATGGATGAGCCGTCGGCCGTTCTGACTGACCGCGAGCTGGAGGTTATGTTCCGCATCGTCAAGCAGCTGCGCGCAAAGGGTATCACCATCATCTACATTTCGCACCGTCTCGACGAGGTGTTTGACCTCTGCGACAACGTCAGCGTCCTGCGTGACGGCAGACATATCGATACGCTGCCCATCAGCCAGGTCACCCGTCAGGGCCTGATCACCATGATGGTCGGCCGTGAGATGGGGCAGGAGTATCCCAAGGAGAAGGGTGTCATCGGCGAGACCATTCTGAAGGTTGAGCATTTGAGCCGCGGCATTCTGAAGGATATCAGCTTTGAGGTCAAATCCGGTGAGGTCTTCGGCATCTCGGGCCTTGTTGGCGCAGGCCGTACCGAGCTGGCGCGCGCCATTCTCGGCATCGACAAGCCGGAGTCGGGTGAGATTTATGTGCGCGGCAAGCGCGTAAAGTATCACACGTTCTCCGACGCCATCCGTGACGGCCTTGGCCTCATCCCTGAGGACCGCAAGCTGCAGGGCCTGGTGCAGATCATGTCTGTCAAGAAGAACACGACGCTTGTGAACATGAAGCGCGTCATCCGCTGCGGCGTCATCAGCAATAAGCTGGAAAATGAACTCAGCGAGGAGTATTCCAAGAAGCTGCGTGTCAGCACGCCTTCGATGGACACCGAGGTGCAGTACCTCTCCGGCGGCAACCAGCAGAAGGTTGTCATCGCCAAGTGGCTGTTCCAGGAGTCTGAGATCCTGTTCCTTGACGAGCCGACGCGAGGCATTGACGTTGGCGCGAAGGCCGAAATCTACCGCCTGATCAACCAGATGGTCAAGGAAGGCAAGACCGTCATTATGATCTCCTCCGAAATGCCTGAGATTCTCGGTATGTGCGACCGCGTCATGGTCATGCACGAGGGGCACAAGATGGGAGAACTGCTGGCCGAGGAGGCCACGCAGGAAAAGATCATGGCGCTGTGTACCTGATCTAAACGGGAATCCCGTTCAGATAAACTAAATTAGGAGGAAACAAAAATGAAAAAATTGATCGCTCTGCTTCTGGCACTGGTCATGGTTTTCGCTCTGGTCGCCTGCGCTACCAGCGAGACCAAGACGGAAGAACCCGCAAAGACCGAAGAGCCCGCGAAGACGGAAGAACCGGCAAAGACGGAAGAACCTGCTGCCGAGGAACCCGCTTCTGAGCTCCCCACCACGGAAGACGCCAACATCGTAAAGACCGACGAGCTCTCCTCCGATGAGAAGGCTGCCGCTCTGGGCATTCCCGCCGCCGTCGTTCTGCAGGACACCACGGCTCTGGAAGGCAAGAAGATCGGCTGCTCCATCGTCTACAAAGGCGACGAGTGGTGCGCTGCTCTGGCAGGCGCTCTGGAATCGCTCGGCCAGTACTATGGTGCTGACATCGTTTGCGAAGACGGCGACCTGAACGACGAGACCCAGACCAAGCAGGTTGAGAACATGATTGCCAACAACGTTGACATCATGATGATTGACCCCGCTACCCCCGATGGCGTTGGCGAAGCTCTGAACAAGGCGCACGACGCCGGCATCCCCATCATCATCTATGACGGCTACTGGACCGAAGGCGCCGAGAAGGCTGTCACCACCGTCACCTGGGACCAGAAGGCCACCGGCACGCTGGTTGGCGAATACTTCGTCAACTATGTCAAGGAGCACAACGACGGCAAGGCCCGCGTGATCGAGCTGACCAACGCTGTCTCCACCCACTGCCAGGAGCGCTTCGTTGGCCTGCATGAGGTCATCGACGCTGCCAACGCTGAGGGCTGCCAGATCGAAGTTCTGAACAAGTATGACTCTCAGGGCAACCGCGAGACTGCATACAATGCCATTGCCGCTGTTGTTGAGCCGTATGACTACATCATCTCCGACGTCGATAACGGCGCGCAGGGTGCTGTGTCTGCGCTGCAGGCTGTCGGCAACACCGACGTCAAGGTCTTCTCGATGGGCGCTTACGGCCAGGAGCCGTTCGGCCTGCTGCATGACAACGACGTGAACTATCAGGCCTGCCTGAACGTTGACGCGTGGGTCCTTGCGCAGTTCATTTTTGACGGCGCCATCGCCTACTTTAACGGCGAGGAAGTCCCCGTCCAGACCAACATCGACCTGTTCGTTGTTGATAACTCCAACGTTGAGAAGTTCTGGAGCTTCGACTAATCCCTGCTTCTGAAGCGTAATCACAGATTTGAAGAAGGTGCCGCCGCAAGGCGGCACCTTTTTCAGCACATACGGAAAAAAACAAAGAACAGCAATTTATTTTATGGACAAATAAAATGGCCCGTGGTAAGCTGGAAACATACGGAGCACGGGCTGGCCCGTGAGAAAAAATCAAAAATTGAGGTGCTTTTGATATGGAAAACAAAGAACTTGCAATGAATGGCGCGGGCGTGGCTGAGCTTGGCTTCCCGATGTGGCCGCAGTTTGACCCCAAGACCAAGGCCGATATGGCAGAGGTCATGGATTCCGGCCTTGTCAGCTATTGGACAGGCAAAAAGGGCATGGAGTTTGAAGAGAAGTTCCGCCAGTGGTCCGGCGCGACGATGGCGATCTCCTGCTCGTGCGGCACGGCTGCGCTGCACATCGGCATTTCGTCGCTTGGTATCGGCCCCGGCGATGAGGTGCTTGTCCCTTCGTATTCCTTCATTGCCTCGTCTTATGCCATCGTGCAGGCCGGTGCGATTCCTGTCTTCTGCGACGTGAAGGAAGACCATACCATCGATCCTGACGATATCGAGCGCAAGATTACCGACAAGACCCGCGGCATCGTCTGTGTCCACCTCTACGGCGTGGTCTGCGACATGGGCCGCATTCTGGACATTGCCAAAAAGCACAATCTGTACGTCATTGAAGACTGTGCGCAGGCCATCGGTGGCAAGTATAACGGCCGCTCGGTCGGTACCATCGGCAATGTCGGCTGCTTCAGTTTCTGCCAGTCCAAGCATTTCACAACTGCCGGTGAGGGCGGTATGGTGCTGACCATGGATGAGGATCTCGGCTGGGAGTGCCGCAGCTTCCGTGATCACGGCTACGACGTCAAGGCCAGAATGAACATGCTGGCGCTGGAAGAGGCTCTGCCCTACATTCACACCCGCGTGGGCTTCAACTACCGAATGACCGAGGTACAGTCCGTCTGCGGCATCAATGAGCTGGCCCGCTTCGACTCCTGGAACCTGCCGCGCCGCAAGCAGTACGCGAAGATGTATGACGAGGCGCTGGGCGGCCTTGCAGGCGTTGCCGCGCTGCCGGTCAATACCCCTGAGCGTGAGAATGCGTACTGGTGGTACCCCGTCACGCTGAACCTTGACGCGCTGAAGATCGACGCGCCGGAGTTCGTCAAGCAGATGAAGGCCCGCAAGATCCCGTGCTACGGCATCCAGTGGCCCGAGGCGTATGAGGAGCGTTCGTACAAGGAGCTCAACGGCTTCGGCACGGCGAAGTTCCCGTTCTGCTCGAAGGAGTATAACCCCAAGGGCATCAACTATGAAGGCGTACTCTGCCCGGTGGCGAAGTCGCTGCGTGCGCGCACGGTGAACCTGTTCCTGCATCCGACGTGGGAGAAGGAACACATCCAGCGGGTCATCGACGCCTTTGTTGAGATCCACAATGAGAATCTGAAATAAAAGCGGAGGGTGCTGCATATGAAAAAAGTACGTTGGGGCGTGATCGGCGCGGGCGGCATTGCTGACCGGCGGACGATTCCCGGCATGATGCTGTGCGACAACGCAGAGCTCGTCG
>SFHJ01000048.1 GCA_004555655.1 Clostridiales bacterium | reverse complement strand
CGGCAGGCCGCGCAGCCGCATGCGCTGGCCTGTGTCGTATTGGTAGATGCCGCTCACCGCCGTGCTGCGGCTGTGCCGGTCAAAGATTGCGTCGATCATAGCTCACCCTCCTCCTTCTTCTGTTTCGCTGTCTGCACGATAATCAGCTCCTTGGCCTTGCTGGCCTCCTCGCTGACGCGCTTCATGCGCGCATCGTCGTCCATGGCCTTCCATTCTTCGCTCTTCATGATTGCCCTCAGGCCGGTCACAGGTACTCGTTCTCCCTTGGCGTTCATGTACCATCTCCCGCCGTCTCCATTGAAGAGCAGATCGCCATACGCCCTGTTGGCCTCGCGCTTCTCCTCGTCCGTCAGCTGCATGGTGATGGCCGCGTCGCCAAAGCCGTACTTTTGGGCGGTCGTCTTGTTCATGTTCAGCTCGTACTTGTTGCCGGCGATCAGCTCGCCAGGCAGGAAGCTCGCCTCGCCCGTCCGATAGGACAGGTCAAGCAGCGCGTCCAGCGTGTCGTCGTTCTTCTGTCCGATGGCGTTCATCGGCAGGGCAAACGAGTTGAGCATGTGCAGCGCAGCATTCTGCTGCTCCTTGCCCCAGCTGTAGTAGCCGCTCTGCAGCGTCCTGTCGCCGGTCACGTCCGTCTTTGCAGGAAGCGTCTGGCGCAGAATCGGCCAGTTCTGCACAACCTGCTCGTTCACAAACTGGTGCATCCAGTTCTGGCTTGCCGTGTCGCGCACATACGGGTCAGTCCATTTGGCGATGGCTCGAATCATGCTCGGCGTCATGCGGCTCGCCTGGTTTTCCGCAATGTTGGTCGCGATGTTTGTCGCGGTTCCCTTAAAGTCGTTGTAGCCGCGGAAGAGAGAGTTGATGCCTGAGAGGAACGAGTTGTTGAAGAGCTGGTCTCCGGCCGCGAACGCAGAGGATTTTGCGGCTTCAACGATCATATTGAACGCGTCTGCATCCTCCAACTTGTCAAGCTCCCAGATGGTCTGAGCGCCGATGTACAGCGGGCCGCTGGACGGCTGCGCAAAGTCGATGGGGATTTCCATGTCGCCGATTCGCAGATACGGGCTGTAGCTCTCGCCCATGCCCTTGCGGATGGTGCGCCTGTCCTTGTCTTTCTCCTCCTCGTAGCCGGGCAGAAGCACGCCTGCCGAAGCCAGCGCGGCTCCGGCAAATGCCAGTCCTGTGCCCGTCAATCCGCGCCCAAGGTTCATAATAAACTTGCGCTGGTCAAAGTTCTGCCCGTTGCTTCTCTTTCCGTCCCACAGGCCGTATTGCAAGATTGCTCTTGCCAGACCGAGCGGGCTGTACTGCACCATGCGCGAGCCCACGTTCGTCGGCGTCTTCACGAACGGCATCATGGTCGTCATCACAAGATCAAGACCGGGGCTTTCCTGCCGCATTTTATTGATGCCGTTGACGATTTTGCTGTCCTCCTGGAAGACGCGCTCCGTGGCGCGGGCGACTGCCTCTTTCTTCATCTCATCCAGCGTCATGTCGCGCATGCCGTCCACAGTTCGCCCATCAGGGAGCGTCCTCGTTTCTGCGATCTTCATGCCCAGCCGCTTGATGACGGCCAGCTCCTCCGCGTAGCACTGCTCCCAGAACGGCCGGTCGCCAATCTGCATGGCGAAGTCCACAATGTTCTTGTAGGCATTCAGCATCCCGTTGAGCGGCCCTCTGTTGAAGGTTCTCCCGTCGCGGTTCAGGTCAAAGCCGTTGCCGTGTCCGGTGTCCGCGTGCGTGACGAAGTAGTCCACCATGGTCTGTCCGATCTCGCCGAGAAAGGCCTCCTTGCCAGCCGCGCGTTCTGCCCGGTTCGGCGCGTCCGTCGTGCGGTTTCCCGTTTTGGGTGTCACCAATTTCTGCTCGATCACGCCGCCGATCTTCTCGCTGGCAAGCTCCAGCGGACGGATGAGGACGTTGGAGGCGATGTTCTTCGCCCACGTCTTCGTGCTGGAGAGCATGTTGGTGTAGCCAAAAGCGTTGAGCTTCTCCATGAGTCCGGACTGAACGGTGTTGCCCTGCGCGTCATACACGCGCGAGAGCGCCAGCTTGCCCTCCGTCGTCACCGGAAGGCCGTCATGCGCAGGCCCCTCTGCGTACAGGTAGGTGGACATTTGGCCGTTGATGTAGTTGAGGTCGGCCTCCGTCACCACGGCGTATCCTGCCTTCATCGCTTCAAGCTGCTGGCACAGCGTCATCATGCCGTCCCCGCGCACGTTGTTGGGCGTGGCGATGATGGCGCAGAGCATCCGCTGCTTGAGCGTGGAAACGCTGTAAGTGTCGCCCGGCAGCTTCGTGTCCGTCAGTTTGTAGCGCAATCAGCGCCATCTGCGCGGGGTTGAGCGGAATCCTCCACGGGTTGTCCCAGCTCACGTCCTGCGGAAGCTTGTCCAGCTCCTGCTTGATGCCGTCCGCGCGGGTATACGCTTTTTCCAGCTTCTCCGGCAGATTCTTCTCGACGAAGTTGTCTGTTCCGGTCGCAGTTCCCGCGCCGGTTCGTTTCACCGGCGGCTGGTTGCCCACCGGAATGTTGCCCTCCGGCACGCCCTTCTTTCTGTTCGCATCGTTTGCCTTCTTCGTCGCCTCCATGATCGCGCCGGAAGGCGTCAGCTTTTTAAGCACGCTGTAAAGCTGCAGGTTCTGGGCCGTCTTCGTGCCGCGCCGGTCAATCTCCATGCCGATCATGGCCGCCGTTGTGAGCATGTTCTCGTTGCTGGCGCGCACCAGGGCCACAAGGGCGCTGGCGGTGTCCTCCGGCGTCCAGCTCTCCATGCCGGCCAGCGCATTCACCACGCTGTCAAGGCCGTCCCGGTCAATGCGTTCGTTCGCCTGGCGCACCATGGCGTCGTTGGTGATCGTCTCATAGGTGCCGCCCTCAAGCAGCTGCTTCACCTGATCGGAGAGTGCGTCCGCGCGCTGCGCGTTTTTGTTGCCGAACTGGCGCGGAGCGATGTCATACTGTGCGCCGTCCTGCATAGAATAGGCATTGACACCGGCACCGTTTTGCTGTACACTGGTGTCAGAAGAAGACGACATTGCAGCGTTGGTTCCGAGGCCGTTTGGTACAGCTCCAACCTGACCCGCAGACTGGCTAATTCCGGCGAGCGGGTTCTGGCGAGCATCGCCCGCCGTGGCAATGTTGTCTTTTTTTGTCTTCTTCGCGTACAGTTGATAGACCCATCCGCCGTCATCCTTTTCCTTAACGTCAAGCCATACAGTATAGGGGATATCCTTTCCAGCATCATTCCTGTAGAAAATGTCGTTGAAGAAGTAGTGCCAGCGTTTGACGCCCTTATGGGTTTCAGAATTCTTACCGGTTTCGTTTTCGGATGTCAGGTATTCGGATGTTCTTGCCAGATCATACAGGTCATCTGCCAGGTTCAGCGTGACGTTCCTGTCACCGCTTGAGCCGTTTTTGTTGGACATCGCCTTTCCGAGATCCGTCATCCTGATGTTTTCAGAATCATAATCAGGATCAAAACTGGCAATAATCGGGACATGATTGCCACGCTCATCCTTGATATTCAGCTCGATCGGTTTCTGGCTCCACACATCCTGCCAGAGCTGAATCAGACGCTTCTGCTTTTCCTGCTTCGGCGTTCCATTGGGGAAATTCGATTCGTATACGCCCTTTCCGCCTTCTCCGATATCAACCAGCGCATACTGCATCCTCGTCTGCTCGCTGTCGGTTTCAATCTCCATGCGGCCGCGCTTTGCGCTGTCCAGCTCCACGGTCGTGTCCTGTCCGCCCTTACCTTCGCTCCACATGCCGGCCTCGCTGATGGCGGATTTCAGGTTGTCGCGTGCCGTCACCAGCGCGCGGTATCCATCCACGGCCTCGCTGCCGCTCTTCTTCGCTTTGCGTCCCGCAAGGAACTGCGTCAGCTTGTTGTACAGGCGCACAGGAAAGCTCTGCTTCACGCCCAGCAGGTCATAGAGGATCGTCTCGCTTCCGCTCTTGCCCCACGCGCCCACGGCGTCAAGCAGCTTTTCCGTCGCCGCCGCCACCAGCTCGCGGTACACGTCGTCCGGCTCAATCGATACGCCTGCCTCCGTATAGCGCGTCCTCAGCTCATTCGCGTCGCGCTCCATCGCGTCCTCGTCGCCGCGATAGGCCGCCTCAAGCGCCGCGTCCTCATAGGCCGCATAGCCGCGCGTGCCCTCCACATAGTGCGTCAGCTCGTGCATGACCACCTGGCGCATCACCTCGCCGGAGCCGATCCGGTTTGAAAGGATCAGCCTGCCGATTTTCCTGTCGTACAGGCCGCGGATGTTGTTCGCCAGCGGCATCACGATCAATTCAAGGCCGGTCTTCTCCTTCAGGTGGCCGGCCAGCTTCTGTGTCACCGGGTCAAGCGTGCCGCGGCTCACCGTCTCCGGCAGGTAGCTTTCCGCCTTTCGCCCGTCGCCCACGCTGGCCTGCATGCCCATCTGCCTGTCAATCTCCATGGCTCTGTCCATCAGGTCGATCAGGTCGCTCTCCGGGTGTGCGCTTCCTTCGTCAAGCAGGCTGCCGGACTGGCTGGCCAGCTCCATGTAGAAGTTGCCGTCCAGCGCCATGTCCGCGTTCTGCATGCGCACGCGGAACTTTGTGCCGTACCGGCTGTTCACCTGGCTAATCGTTCTCAGTCCCGTTTTGGCAAGCACCTCGGCCCGCTGCTTGTCGTTCAGGAAGACCTTCTTTGCACGGCTGCCCTGCACGGAGGAAAGCGCCTGCCGGATGGAGGCCGCCTCCTCCTGCATGCGCGTCATGTCCTCGTCCGCGCGCATCTGCTCCGTTGCCTGCGCTTCTGCAGCGTCCACGCGCTGCTGTGCTGCCTCGCGCGCCGCCTGCGCGCTGCCCGTGTCCTGCCCGCGCTGCATCGCCCCGGCCTGCTCCTCAAGCTCCATGGCCTTGTTCAGGAGGATACCCGCATTCGTGCCGATTTCCTCCATCTCTTCCATGGACGCGCCGCGCTCGTAGGCGGCAACCATCTCCTCGTTCATCGCGTCGGACTGCTCGCGCAGCTGCTGTGCCTCACTGAGCAGGATGTCCACCCTCGTCTGCACGTCGTTCTTCGCCTGTGCCCTGGCGCTTTCCGTCTCCCTGCGCACGCGCGCCACAGCGTCCGCGCGGCATGCGTCCAGCACGCGCTTCTCGGCCTCCTCCGCCTTTTCCCCGGCGGTCTGCGCAGCGGTCTGCGCCTCCTGTCTCGCCGTCTCCGCCTTGCCCCACTGGTCAAGCGCGTTTTCAAGCTCCACGTCGGCCTCCACCTCGCCGCCCAGCACGCGCTCGCGCACGTCCTGATAGCGCTGTTTCGCCTCGCCCGAGGCCTGTGCAGCGGCAGATTCCTTCTCGCGGTATTCCGTCTCCTTCTCGCGTGCCATGGCGGCAGTCTGTCTGTCCTCCTCGCCCACGCCGGCGGCGATGGCCTCTACAGTTTTCTCATCGATCCGGTTCTGCTTCGCCGCCTCGTCGATGTGCTCGGCAAATGCCGGTTCCTTCGCGTCCTCCACGACGGCCTCCATCACGCCGCCGATGTCCGCGCTCTTGCCGGAGATCACGTCGTTTGCCATGCGCACGCTGTGGAAGGTCTCGCCGCCTGCGCCGGCCAGGGAGAACAGAACGCTGTATACAGCCTCCTCCGGCGCGCCATGCACGGTGTCCGCCAGCGTGTCCTTCGCGGTTTTGGCCAGCGCGGCGGGCGTCAGTGCGGAGGCGATGGAGATCACCACGTCCGACGCGCTCACGTCCTCGCCTGCGTCCGTCTTTCTGTACAGCGGCGCAATGGCGTTGTCAATGAAGCGCTGCGTCACGCCCTCCTTGATCGGGTCCTTGACCGCCTCGTCGATCTCGTTGCCGACGAACGTCCCCAGGAACGTCCTGGCCGCCGACGCGAACTTCACCAGGCCACTCGCGTTCTGCTGCTTGGCCGTCAGGTATCCAAGCCGCTGCAGGGCGCCCGCGCCGGATAGCTCGCCGAAGACCTTGCCGAAGGTCGCCACGTTTGCCGCCACCATGCCCGCCGTGTCGTAGGCCGCCAGCGCGTTGGCGCTTTTCATCGTGTAGCCCTCGTCAAGGCGTGCATACACGCGCTCGCCGTAGTTGGGCAGGCCGTATCCGGCGGCAAAGCCCGCCACGGGGCCAGCCACCGCGCCCACCGCAGCGGAAGCGCCCATCATGCCGGCGTTGGTCACGGTGGAGGACAGCAGCCTGTACCAGCGGTTTTCGCCCTGCGTGCCCTTCGTGCGCATCAGGGTGTCGCTCTGCTCCACAGCGCGGCGTCTGTCCCCGGCAAAGGAGATCACGCCGCCCATGTCGCGCGGGTCGATGCCGATGTCGTAGACGTCGCCCGCCGTGTCAAGCGCCTCCCGCAGCGCCTTGGCATACCGCTCGTCAAGGTCGCCGCTCTCCAGCATCGCCTCCATGTCCCGCCTATACTGGTCGCGTCCAAAAACGCCCCATTCTCCCTGATACGTCGCGCGCATCGCGGAGGCGGTGCGCTCCATCGTCAGAGCGTTCTTTCCAACATACAGCGTGTCGGCGAACATCGTCAACAGCGCATTGCCGCCGCGCTTGACGGCCTCCGCCGTCGCCGTACCTGCGCCCACGCCCTCGCCGTACGGCGCGTCCAGCTCGGCAATTTCCTCCTGCGTGATGGTCTGTGCCTGCGCCTGCATGCGACGGTTGGCGCGCTGTGCAAGCTGCTCCACCGTCATGCCGCCCATGCGCGCGTAGTAATCCTCCACGCTCATGCCCAGCGTCACGGCCATCTTCGCATCCTCGTAGTACAGCGCGTTCATGCTGTCGCGCAGCGCATAGCGGTAGTCCATGTCGTCCTTCACGCCGTCCGCGTTCAGCTTCGTCTTGATCATGCTCTGGTCAAAGCCGCCGCCCTCGGTGAAGTAGTCCGAATAGATGTATTCAAATTCATTGATGAACGGCGTGGCATACATCGTCTGGTAGACGTCCGCGTCCTTCACGTTGGAGTTTTCCAGCACGGACGCATACTGCGCATCGCTGTATACGCCGCTGGCCACGGCCTCCCGCGCGTCCCGGGCGAACTGTTCGCCGTCCTTCTGCCGCTGCGCGTCCAGCTCCGCCTTATCCTCGAGCAGCGTCTTCCAGCCGTCGTAAATGCTCTGCACGCTCTCCCTGGCTTTGGGGTAGGCGTTCAGGTAGTCCTCGTACAGGTTCACGCCCTCGCGCGGGACGATCTGGCCGCTGCGCACCGCCTGATCCGCGCTGTACACGATGCCGGTCAGCACCATCATGGCCTCGTTGCGCAGCTCCTCCGGGAAGTCCTGGCTCTTGACGTCCGCCATCGCGGAGGCAATCGTCGTGCCCAGTCTGGCCATGCTCAGCATCTCTCGGTATTCCGCAGGCTCGTTGCCCGTCTTTACCTGCTGCATGCCCTCTTCGTCCATCTCGCCCCACAGCATGCGCACGCCGGAGGACTTTCCCAGCGCGTCAAGGTATCTGCGCGCATAGTCCGGCAGCAGGTCTGCGCGGCCCTGCCGAAGCAGGCCGTACGCGTCCGACATGGTGTTCAGAACGACAGTCTCCGTGCCCGTCTCCTGCGCTGCGTTCTCATCATCCGTAGGCCTGTATGCAGTCCCCTGCGCCTCTGCATCCTCGTTGCCAGCTTCATCCTGTGCAGTCTCCTGCGCAGGCGTTTCCAGCGCCATAGGTGGCGGCGTGGGGCTTGCGGAGGCCACCAGAACGGGTGCGTTGCCATTGGCGTCCGTCAGCTTCGGCGCAGCATCCTGATTCGGTGTCTTTTTGTCACCGGTTGCGCCATCCTGCTTCGGCTCGTCCACCTTCGGAGCATCCGCAGCGTCTGTCTCCGGCGGAGGTGTCGGGGAGGACACGGCGTCCACAACCTTGTCCCATAGCTTCTTGAGCCAGGTGTCCTCTTCGGGTTCCGTCTCTTTGTTCGCCGAAGCAGGCTGTACAGCGCTCAGGATCGCCTCGTAGTCAGACGGCGGCTCCATGCCCGTCACGTCCCTGTAGGACTCGCCAAGGAGATCGATCAGCGTTTTCCTGCTCAGGTTGTCCAGCGTGTCGGTGGTTTCAAGGTACTGTCTCTTGGCGGCGTAGGCCGTCTCGTTATAGGCTTTGCTTGCATCGTCCTGCCGGAAGAGCTGATGGTACTCCTTGGCCGCGCTGTCGTACCCGCTCTGCGTCAGGTACGCGCTGTCGCGGAATGTCTCCAGGTCGTCGCTTGGCACATAGCCGTAGAAGCGGCTGCCCTTCGTCCGGCACAGCGCGTAGAAGGCCTTCGCCCGCTCCTTCCGCAGCTCTTTGTTGGCCGTGCCGTGGATGCCCTGCTCCACCAGATCGGGGCTGGCCGTGTTGATGTTGATCGCATCGCCGTTTCGGTCATACAGGCTTCCGAGCTTGCCCATTTTGCTCTTCGGCCCCTGATTGTAAAATGCGTTCGACCCAAGCGTCGTCTCCGCACGGTAGTACAGATCGTCTAACTTCAGTCCGTTCCGCTTCGCATAGTCCTTGTACAATGCCTCAACGCTGGACTTGTCCGCAAGCGTAGAGCCGAAGTAGAAGAGCTGGTTTTCGCTCTTGATATCGGCTGTGTTGACCCTGATCTTGTTCTGTGCCCACGGGTGCGCACTGGACGCCATCAGGTCGCCGACGTCGTTCTTCCTCTGAAGCATCTCGCGGTGCGGCTCAAGCACTTCAGGAAGCTGCCCGATCTTCCCCGCCTCCACAATCTCGTACGGCGTTTCACGAACGGCCTTGCGCTGATTCAGTTTGAAGGACTGATCCTGCGTAAACGGTCTGTTCGTCGGGCCGATGTGGGCCGTTGCACCCTTATCCGTCTTCTCAACAGTCGGCGCGGAAGGTCCTTTCACCTGTACAGGGGCTTTCTCTTCTGGCGCGGACTTGGCAGCAGAAGCGGCCTTCTTTTCCTCTTCTTCCTTCCTTTTCCTAAGCTGATCTTTGTTTGTCGCCGCCATACTCTTACTCCTTACGAAATCTGATTGAGGATCAGGTTCTTCCCTCCGCTCGCCGTATTCCGCTTCTCCGCCGTCCCGACGTTCGCGTTCGGGTCGACGAACTCGCCGCTCACGCTGCTGCCGGTGTCCGTCCCCTTCGTCGTGGAATCCATCGTGCTTCGGTTGCCCAGCGATTCAGACACCGCCGTCATGTAGTTCTGGTTGTATGCGTTTCTCTGGCTCTCGCG
>SFHJ01000003.1 GCA_004555655.1 Clostridiales bacterium | reverse complement strand
GTAGACGCAGGCAGCGGTCTGGTTCACACGATGACCGTCACAGCGGCAAACGAGCATGACATTGCCCAGACAGCGAACTTACTCCGGGAAGATGACGGGGTAGTCTATGGGGATTCTGGATATCTTGGAGTGCAGAAGCGCCCCGAAATCGCAAGCAACGAGCATTTTTCAAAAATTGATTTCCGTATTAACCGCCGCCCCAGCAGTCTTCCCAAGGTCAGTGACAACGCTATTGACTGGGAGCGTTATATTGAAAACCGCAAATCCGCGGTGCGCTGCAAAGTAGAGCACGCGTTCCGGATCATCAAGTGTCAGTTCGGCTACAAGAAAACCGTGTATCGTGGCCTGAAGAAAAACGAATGGCTATTTTTCGCTTAAATTACCTTAACCAAGTGCAAATAGCGGCTAATACATCGAGTAGGAACAGAACAAAGGCTATTAATTCAGAGGTTCCCTATCTTTTTCGCACAAAATACTTGACATCTGCGTACATGGACGCGGAAGGAAAATACCGCGCGCAGGCAGTTGACAAAAGCAGTGTATGCGATATCATAGAGGCAGAATCTGCTGCGATGCAGCGGGAGGAGGCATGATCATGTGGCTTTTGATGGCGGTTCTTTCGGCGGTGTTTGCGGGCGTGACGTCGATTCTCGCAAAATGCGGCATCAAAAAGACCGATTCCGATGTGGCGACGGCACTGCGTACGGTGGTGGTGCTGGCATTTTCGTGGATGATGGTGGCGGTGACCGGGTCTTACACGCCGCTGGGGCAGTTGGAAACGCGCTCGCTTGTGTTCCTGGTTCTTTCGGGGCTCGCGACGGGCGCGTCGTGGATCTGCTATTTCAAGGCGCTCTCAATCGGCAATGTGAATCAGGTCGTGCCGGTAGACAAATCCAGCACGGTTTTGACGGTACTGTTGGCGATTGTTCTGTTCCGCGAGACGGCAAATCTGGCTGTGAAGCTCGTTGGCACGGCGCTTCTGGCCGTGGGGATCTATCTCATGGTGGAGAAAAAACCGGCGCAGGAGAAAAAAGCCGCGCGCGGCTGGCTTGTCTATGCTGTGGGCTCGGCGGTATTTGCTGCGCTGACGTCAATTCTGGCGAAACTTGGCGTGCGCGACGTTGCGTCGAATCTTGCCACTGCCATTCGCACGGGCGTTGTGCTCGTGATGGCGTGGGCGATTGTACTGATGAAGGGGAAGGGGCCGCAGATCAAATCGCTCGACGGACGGGAGCTCGGCTTTATTGCGCTTTCGGGGCTCGCAACGGGCGCGTCGTGGCTCTGCTACTACTACGCGGTGCAGCACGGCGTGCTGAGCGTGGTTGTGCCGATCGACAAGCTGTCTGTTGTGGTGACAGTGGCGTTTTCCTATTTCGTCTTCCGCGAAAGGCTGAGCAGAAAGGCACTGGCAGGGCTTGGGCTGATGGTGGCAGGTACGCTGCTCATGGCGGTATTTGCATAACATATCTTGTATATGGAAGAAACAAGCATCCGTTTCCCGGCGGCGTGTACGTCGGGAAAAATACACTCCGGCCTGCAAGTGTACAGGCTGTCCGCCTTTGGCGGACAGCTCGTGCGCGCAGCAGGCCGCGGTCTGTTGTCGAAAAACTCCAAAGGAGTTTTTCGACAGCCTCAAGCATCCGTATGGAAAATCATACGGATGCTTGCTGCTTTACAAATGCCAGGTGACGCTGTGGTTTATTTGGGATAGATGCACTCAATATGGTTCTGCTCAAAGCAGCGCAGCCATTCGTTCGACGGGCGGGCGTTTGTGACAACAAGGTCATACACGTCGAGCGGCGCAATATTGACAAAGGAAATCTTGTCGAATTTGCTGCTGTCAAGCACCAGAATGCGCTTTTTCGCCGCGCGGATCATCGACTGCTTCGTCTGCGAGTGGTATTCGCTCGAGTCTGTCACACCGGCGGAAAGATCAACGCCCTTGCAGGACATGATGACCTTGTCGACGTGGTATTTGGCAAGAGACTCCTGCGTCTGGCCGCCGACAAGCGCAAGCGACTCCGGCTTGAGCCGCCCGCCCGTGAGCATAATCGTCCAACCCTCAACGCCCGAGAGCTCAACGACAAGCTCGACTGAGTTGGTGATGACGGTGAGCGCCTTTTTCTCTTTCAGCTTCTTGGCCACGTACAGGCTTGTAGAGCTGTCGTCGAGCATCAGATGGTCGCCGTCTTCAACAAGATTACAGACAAGCTCGGCGATGGTGTTTTTTGCCTCGACGTTTGTCTTGTTGCGGATGGTATAGGAGAGATCGGTTTTGGTGCTGTTGCCCCAGATCGCGCCGCCGTAGGTCTTGGTGGCGTAGCCCTCTTTTTCCAGCTTGTCAAGGTCGCGGCGGATGGTCTCCTCAGTCACGTTGTAGTGCTGGGCAAGCTCGCTGACAAGCACGCGCTGCTCGGCGCGCAGCTTACTCAAAATTTCATTTTTCCGTTCAATCGCCAGCATGCGCGTCACTTCCTGTTGAAAATAAAGAATAAAAACCACACAAAACAACGTTAGTATATCACGTGACCGGAAAGAAAGCAAGCAATGTTTTTGCGGCATAGGATATCTGCCGCCGGCATAGGGTAGAGGAGGCATAAGAAAAAAATATGTCGAAAAAACATAAAAGCGCTTGCAAAAAGAGGGAACGTCTGCTAAATTAGGAAATGCATGAATTATGTAAATCATCTGTAACCGGAGTGCTGCGCCGATGGTCTTCTCAAATCTGATTTTTTTATATCTGTTTTTACCATTTTGCCTGCTATTATACTTCCTTTGCCGAAGTATGGCGGGCAAAAACGCGGTTTTGATCGTTTTCAGCCTGTTTTTTTACGCCTGGGGAGAGCCGCTGTACGTCTTTCTGATGGTCGGCATGGCGGCGGCGAACTGGGGCTTCGGATTGTGGATGTGCAGGAAAAAGCGGAAGCTGCAGCTGGTGCTGTCGATTATTGTAAACCTTGGCTGCCTGGCGGTTTTTAAGTATGCGGGCTTTTTGGTGGAGAATATCAACGCGCTGTTCGGCACATCGCTCAATGTGCCGGAGATCCCGCTGCCAATCGGCATCTCGTTTTACACGTTCCAGGCGCTGTCATACGTCGTTGACGTCTATCGCGGGCAGGTCGGCGTTCAGAAATCATACTGGCGGTTTTTGCTGTATGTGAGTTTGTTCCCGCAGCTCATCGCCGGGCCGATTGTGCGCTACAGCGATGTGGAACAGCAGATCGAAAAGCGCACGGCCTGCCATGAAGATATTTTCTACGGCATGACGCGCTTCTGCATCGGCCTGGGCAAAAAGGTGCTGCTGGCCGACGGTGCGGGCAAAATCGCAAGCCAGATTCTCGACGGGCAACTCGCCGCCGCTACAACGCTTGGCATGTGGCTGGGCGTGATCCTGTTCACGTTTCAGATCTACTTCGATTTTTCCGGCTACTCCGACATGGCGATCGGCCTTGGCCGCATTTTCGGGTTCAAATACCCGGAGAACTTCAGACTGCCGTATATCTCGCGCTCGATCACGGAGTTCTGGCGCAGATGGCATATCTCGCTCAGCTCCTTCTTTCGCGATTACGTCTACATTCCGCTGGGCGGCAACCGCCGGCATGTATATCTGAACCTGTTCATCGTCTGGGCGCTGACGGGATTGTGGCATGGTGCAAGCTGGAACTTTGTGCTCTGGGGCTTGTATTTCTACGTGCTTCTTTGTATCGAGCGGCTGCTCAAAAAGCAGATCAAGCACATCCCCGCAGCGGTGCGGCATGTTCTGACGCTGTTTCTGGTTGTCATCGGCTGGAATATTTTTTACTTCACCGACGCTGCAAGACTGTCGCAGAGCTTCGCTGTGCTCTTTGGCTTCGCAGGTGCGGGCTTTGCCGGTGAAACAACGTCGATTATGCTTGTAAACAATCTTCCACTGCTCATCACCTGCTTCATCGGTTGCACGCCGCTGCCGCAGTTGCTTGGAAACGCGTTCGGCATGCTGTGCTCGTCTGAAAATCACGACGGGCCGAAGCAGAAGCTCTATGTGTTCGTGACGTATGCGTTCGATGTTGCGCTGCTCGTCGCCTCCACGATTGCGCTTGTCGGCACATCCTATAACGCGTTTTTGTATTTCCGGTTCTGAGGGAGGGGCGTATCGTGAAAAAAATTTATACCATCCTCCTGACGGTGGTGCTGGCGGCTTTGCTGCTGGTCGGGGTCATTTCTCTGGCAGACAAAGACCCTGTGCGCTCGGAACGTGAGAACCGCGAGCTGGCGAAAAAGCCGGAATTCTCGTTTGCCGCGCTTTTTGACGGCAGCTTTATTCCCGCGCTTGAGACGTATTATGCCGATACCTTCCCTATGCGTGAGACGCTTCTGCGCGCCAACCAGACGCTGAATCAGTTCTATTACTACTCCGGCAGCGGTGAAAACACCGTGCTTGTGCTGGACGGCAACACCGGCGCCGAGCACGGCGGCGAGTCGCTGGACGCCGTGCAGAATGCAAACCGGCCGGTACAGCAGCCGGATACGTCCGAGCCGGAGGATCCCGGCCTGCCTGCCAGCGGCGAGCATGAAGTTGCCGGCCAGACGCCCGTGGCGCCGGAAACGCCGCCAGAGGAAGCAGAAGAGGAGCAAATTCCCGCGCTTGACAATCCGGATGAGTCTGAAGCCAGCTACGCAGGAAACGTCATTCTGGTCGGCACGCGCGCGATGGAGATCCCCACGGCGCTCGATGGTGTGATCACATCCTATGCCGGTGCGGTCAACAATCTCGCCTCAGCCATGCCGGAGGGCACGCGCACCATTTCGCTCCTTACCTGCAACGGCGGCGAGTTCTACTCGCCCGAGAGCATGCATACGGGTCTGCACAGCCAGAAGGATATGATCCAACGCTGCTACGATCAGATGGCGGACGGCATCATCACCGTAGACGCAACCACCGCGCTGCGCGCGCATACGGACGAGTACATCTTCTTCCGCACCGACCACCACTGGACACAGCTGGGCGCGTATTACGCCTACACAGCCTTCTGCGAGGCAGCAGGGTTTGAAGCCGTGCCGCTGACCGAGTTTGAGACGGGGCGGTATGACACGTTCCTTGGCTCGATGTACACCTTCACCTCGGGATATCCGCAGCAGCAGACACTGGCGGACAACCCGGACTATCTGGATTACTATCTTCCGATTGCCGAGACGCACGCGCAGTATTACGCGAACGCGGAGCTCCAGAACGGCGTGCCGGTGAGCGTGGTATACACGAAGCTCGATGATTCGGTGACGAATAAGTATCTGTGCTTCATCGGCGGCGATACGCCCGTGTGCGTGATCGAGACGGACGTGGAGGGGCCGACGTGCATCATGCTCAAGGAGTCCTACGGCAACGCGTTTGCGCCGTTTTTGACAAGCCATTACAGCAAAATCATTGTCATTGACCCTCGCGAGTTCAACCGCGACGGCAAGCCATCGCTCGATCTGGCCGCGTTTGCCAAAGAGCAGCAGATCGACGATCTCATCGTCATCAACTATCCTTACATGATCAACAGCAGCTACTACGTCAGCTGGCTCAACCGTCTGGTCGGGGCAGATACATGATAAGAAAAACCGCATGGCCATTGGCCATGCGGTTTTTGACGTTGTTCAGTTCTCGATGGGGATCTCTTTTAGCGCAGCGAGCTGCTGATTAAAGTAGATCTGCAGGGTGTAGGTTCCTGCGCGCTGCGGCGTGGACGGCGCTGCGCCGACAAACAGGCTGTTGTTCCACATCTCATCCCAGACGGCAGACGACTGCGTACAGCCGAGGAGCTTGCCGTTTTCATCACGCAGCATAATCAAAATCTGAACCTCGTCCGTGCTGGACGAGAGCTTGCTGATGGTCTGCACGGCAAAGGCAATCTTCTCATCGGTCTTGAACGCGTTGCGCGAGCCGGTGAGATTGAGGTATGTCCAATTCTCCTGCTCGGGGCAGAGGAACAGTCCCACATACACATTCTTGAAGCCGTAGCTGGTGAAGGGCTCAGCCTCAGCGGTTGTGAAGGTGATGGTGGTGTCGGCACCCTCGAGCTTTTCGCCGCTCTTGAGCGCGAGCGTTGCGGTGTACGTCGTGCCGGGCAGAAGCGTATCGGCAGTGATACCGAACGAGTCGCTGTTGCTGCACGCAACCGCTACGGGCTGCGCGGCGGCAGTGCCTGCAAGATCGGCCGGTTCATAGGTGACGATCCAGTCGTTTTCGGCGGGGTCGGCTTCGCAGGCCCAACTGAAATTGAAGCCGCCGTTTTCATCCGGCTCAACCGTGAAGGACTGGAGCACAGTGACCGTGGGCGTAAAGTGCGTCTCGACCGGCTGCAGCATGGTCGGCGCGGAGATGGTCACCGTGTACGTCTCGCCTGAGGTAAGGCCCTCAAACGTGATGGTAGAAGCCGAGATGATCTGCGTGTCGGAGTAGCCGTCGGTACCGGAGATGGTGACCGTCCAGGCCTCGGGTTCGTCGCCGGTAAACGGCCAGGATAAAATCGCCGAGGAACTGGAGAGCGCGACCTTGACGGTTTCAATGTCCACGCTCGGCACGGTGGAGAAGCTGGCGCTCGTCTGGCCGATGAGGTTGGTGCCCTCGGGCTCGAGCAGCTCAAAGGTGTACTCGGTACCGGGCGCAAGCCCTGCGACCGTGGTGGAGTGGCCGGTAAAGGTGGCCGTCTTTTCCTCCACGCCGTCGGCATAATAGCGGAGCGTCCAGGTGCCGGGGTCAGGCCCGTCCTTGATGATGAGGTTGAGCTCGGCCTGCGTGACCGATACGGCCGTAGCCGTAAAGCTCAGCACGTCCGTCTGCGCCAGTGTACTGGCCGGGAGCGTGTATGCGCCCGTGAGCTTTTCGCCGTTGGCGGGCTCGACAGTGATGGTGTACTGCGTGCCGGGCACAAGCGAATCAAAGACGATGCTCTGCCCCGAGACATAGCTGCGGCGGATGTTGTTTCCGTAGGCGTCGGAACAGATGACGCCGAACGCACCGTCTTCTGCGGGAGAATCGACCTTGACGGTGATGAAGTCGGGGCCGCGCTCAAGCAGCGTGATGGCGTCGACACGGATTGTGGACGGCGCGATGATGAAGAAATAGACGAGCGCTGCGGCCGCGACAGCGAGCACCGCCAACGTGGCGACCACCGGAATCCAGCGCTTTTTACGCCTGCGCCGCCGCTTGACGGGCGCCTCGACGGGAATCGCGTCTTCATCATCTGAGTGCTCAAGCGAGTTTGAAAGATCCGGGAGCTTTTCGCCCGCCATGTCACGGTGCACGGAGTCGATGATGGCGTTGAGCATTTGTGTGTCGGGCGAGAAGCTCTCTTTAAAGTCCTCGCTCATCGACTCGGTGTCGGCAAACTGCACCGGCTCGACTGGCTCTGGCTCTTCGTTGGGGTCGATGGGCTCGAAATCGGCCACGATGGGCGGCACGATCAGCGTATCTTCGACCTGGTTGCGCTTCATGTACTCACACAGGGCATTTTTGAATTCATCCGGCGTCTGATAGCGGTCGGCAGGCTGGAACGCACAGGCCTTGAGAATGATCTCGGTCAGCTCGTAGTCTGCGTACATGGGCGCAGGCATCGGCTCGCCGGTGACGCGGAGCTTGTCCGCAGCCCTGGCCGACGTCTTCTCGTCTTCAAAGGGCCCATGGTTGCCGTTGTAGATGCGGTAGAGAATGAGGCCTACGGAGTAGATGTCGGTCGTCGGCTCGATCGAGCCAACCAGATCAAACAGCTCCGGCGCGGAGTAGGAGCTGAGCATATGCTCGGGCATCGAGCAGTATTTGAGCTCGCTGATCTTTGCGATGCCGAGATCGCCCAGGACAAAATGGCCCTGCGGGCTGAGATAGATGTTGGCCGGCTTCACGTCGCGGTGGATGAGACCAGCCGCACGCAGGTCGATGAGCGCGTTGCAAAGATCCATCCCGAGGTTCACCGCGCATACATGCGTCATGGCGTTGTCGCTCAGGTAGTCGACCAGCGTTTTGCGCTGCTCGGCCAGAAGATACACGTCGTAGCCGATGGCGTCTTCCTTCGGCACGATCTGATAGCTGCGGTAACAGGCCAGATTTGGGCTTGAAGAGATGGATTCGAGCGTTTCCAACTCGGTCTTGTAGTCAGATACAACCTGTTCGTAATATTTCTGCGCGTCTTCTTTTGAAGCGGCCGCGCCCGTAAAGAGCAGCGCGTCGACCTGCTTCTGCGACTCCGGAACAGAAATATGTTTCAGGATATAGCTTTGGCCGGATTTTGTGCTGCGGACAACATAGACGGACGTGCCGCCGCGCTCGCTGAGACAGCTGACGAGCTCCATATTGGACAGCAATGGCGATATGAGCTTGAGTTCTGCCAAATACTTCGCCTCCTTCATGAATAGACTCTCTTATTTTAGGCTATTTTCACGGAAAAAGCAATACAAGATATTGTAGTATGTACTTGGAATTTCGGATAATTTGTGGTATCATATATTGACCGCGGCTGTTTTGCCGCGGATCGAGATCCCACGCGCCGCTTATCCGGCGTCTTTTCGCGATACAATGGAGGATGAATATGGACTTAAGAACCTGCGAATACTGCGGTATTGAATATGACGCTTCGCTCACCCAGTGCCCGCTTTGCGGCAGGAATGCGGACGTCGCGGCCGCGCCTGTGCCCGGGCGCACGGCGCAGAAAAAGAAGAAGGGCGGCGCGCGGCTGGCAAAGAATACAAAGCAAAAACCGTCCGCTGCACCTGCAGCGCCTGATGCGGCTGATGACGGCAACCCCTACGCCATCCCCAAGTGGATGATGGTGACGATCTGCGTGATTCTGGGTGTGGCGGTCGTGCTGGGCGCGGCGTTTGCCATCTACAATCTCGACTGGTTCGGCCTGAAAAAGAGCGATTCTGCGCAGCAGTCTCAGACTGCGGGCGAAACGTCCGCCGCGCTGCCGGAGGCACCCGCGGATACCACGCCGTCGGAAGAGCAGTACATGAACGAAGAGGATTACACCGCCGAACCGCAGCCGGAAAAGCCGGCGGTGGTCGAATGTACGGGGCTGACGCTCGGCGCATCGAGCATCACCTTTGACGAGGCCGAGCAATTCTATAACATCACCGCCACGGTCGAACCCGCCGACTGCACGCAGGAGGTGGTCTACACCTCCGCCGACGAGTCGATTGCGACCATCAACGCGCAGGGCAAGATCGTCGCCATCAACGGCGGCAGCACGACAATCACCGTCAGCTGCGGCACACAGTCTGCCACCTGTCTTGTCACGTGCGATTTCTCGTTTACTGAGGTGCCGGGCGCGGAAGAGACGCTTCCGCCGGAGCTCAATAACACCGACATGACGTTCTTCAGCCCCGGCGAGCAGTTTACGCTCGTGGTGCTGAACCTGCCGGAGGGGCAGGAGGTCACGTTCGCCAGCAATGATCCGCAGATTGCGTCGGTCTCGTCCACTGGCGTTGTCACGGCCATGGGCAGCGGCACCACCACCGTCACGGCCACCGCCGCCGGACAGAGCTTCAGCTGCATCGTTCGCTGCAATCTTGACAGCAGCGCTGAGTCGGGCTCCGGCGAGCCAACATGCACCATCAGCCATTCCGATGTCACCATGTCTATCGTGGGCGAGTATTTCCGACTCAGCCTGAAGGACGCAGACGGCAACAAGGTCTCGGGGCTGGTCTGGACGTCGTCTGACAATTCCGTCTGCTCGGTCGATTCTGACGGCGTGGTCACGGCCGTGGGCCGCGGCACGGCGTATGTGTCCACCACGTATCAGGGCGTCAGCTATGAGTGCATCGTTCGCTGCAACGTGGGATAACGGAAGCGGCAGGGAGCAAAGATGAAAAAGGTAAAGCTGACGGTCACGCAGAGCAGCTGCCGGAGCGGGCTTTGTAAAAAGGGCGATCGCTTTGTGGTGGGCGAGTTATGTCCCGCGCTCTGCCACGAGCTTTGGCATGTCATATATCCGCTTGTATACGCGCTGCAGAACGGGGCGGAGCTGGATTATGGCGATGTGCGTGCAAAGGAATTTGACGCCGAATGTCCCGACGGGGGCAGGGTACGCGTGCACGGCGAAGTTCTCAGTGACTGAGGCCGCGCTTTCAATACACAGATTCGACCATAAAATGGCCGCCCAACGGGCGGCCATTTTTTCGGCTGTGCAGTTTTATGCCGCCTCGCGCTTGCTGCGGCGGCGGAACAGCAGCGTAATGCACCACAGGCCGGCAAGACCCACGACGGCGTAGACAATGCGGCTGACGCTGGCAGTCTGGCCGCCGAAGATCCACGCCACGAGGTCGAACCGGGCGAAGCCGACCAGACCCCAGTTGATGGCGCCGATGATTGCCAGGATCAGAGATAACGTATCCATAGCTTCAACTCCTTTGTTTTTTCACAGATGTAGTATGCACGCGGGGGCAGAAGAATATTCCTCCCAATGCGTAAAAATTGATTTGCTTTTGCGGGCGGATTATGTATAATGAGTACAGGGCCAAGATTTGTTTGGCTGGCAAAAACTTTTTTGAACACTGGTGAGCACATGAAGTATCTCCTGATTATCGGCGACGGCATGGCGGACGGCCCGGTTGCGGAACTGGGCGGAAAAACGCCGCTGGAAGCTGCAAACATCCCGACCATTGACCGCCTTGCGAAAAACGGCATTCTCGGCAGCACGATCAACTGCCCCAAGCCGCTGCCTGCCGGCAGCGAGACGGCCATTCTATCCATCTTCGGTTACGACCCGCGCGACTATTTTACGGGCCGGTCTCCCATGGAGGCGGCCGCGTCCGGCATTTTGCTCGAGCCCGGCGATACCGCCTACCGGATGAACCTCGTTTCGCTGGAAGACGGCGATATCCCGTATGAAAGCCGGAGGATCCTGTCTCACAGCGCTGGTTCCATCGCGGCGGACGACGCGCTCGAGGCTGTCCGCACGCTGGAAGAAGACGGGACGTTTGCCGCGCTCCTGCGCAAGGCGCAGATGAAAATCTATCCGTTCCCGGCGTTCCGGCAGATTCCGGTACAGCATGGCGCGGACAATGCAGCGCTTGTCACCATCCCGCCTCATGACCATCTGGGCGAGGTGATCGGTCCGCTGCTGCCCACGGGCTGCGAAAACGCAAAGGTGCTTGACCGGCTCATGCGCGAGGCGCACCGCGTGCTTGACCACGCGCCGGTCAATGAGCGCCGCCGCGCGGCGGGCAAGCTCCCGGCCAACGGCGTGTGGTTCTGGGCGCAGGGCTCTGCGCTGCAGCTGCCCTCGTTCCGTGAAAAATACGGCCACTGGGGCGGTGTGATCTCAGCCGTGCCGCTGTGCCACGGTATTGCGGCGCTGGGCGGTCTGGAAATGGTTTCGGTCGAGGGCGCGACGGGCGAGATCGATACCAACTTCGAGGGCAAGCGCGATAAGGCGCTGGAGCTTTTGCACAGGCGTGATATGGACTTTGTCTGCCTGCATCTGGAGGCGCCGGACGAGTGCACGCACAACGGCGATCTGAAGGGAAAGGTACAGTCGATCGAGTGGCTGGACTCAAGGATTCTGGCCCCGCTGTTTGATGCGCTGGAGAAAGAGAATATGGACTACCGCGTGCTGCTGCTGTCCGACCACAGAACGCTCATGTCCACGCGCGGCCACGACGGCTCACCGGTGCCGTTTTTGCTGTATGACAGCAGAAAGCCGCACGGCAGCTCGCTTGGCTATTCGGAGAAAAACGCTGAACAGGGCCCGTTTGTCGAAAACGGCAGTGAACTGATGCGCATTTTGTTTGAGCAAAACAATCAGAATAAATGAAGAAGGAAAGGTGTCATGAGTATGAACGCATTTTTACCCGCTGATATCCTGCTCCCCAAGACCGGCGATATGCAGAAGTGGGCCGTTATCGCATGCGACCAGTTTACCTCCGACCAGAGCTATTGGGATCGCGTGCGTGAAACGGCCAAGGGCGCGCCGTCGACAATCAATTTGATTTTGCCTGAGGCAGAGCTCGGCACGCCGATGGAGGCAGAGCACACGGCCGTCATCAACGCCACCATGGCGCAGTATATGAAAGACGGCGTCTTTGCCGAGTATCCGGCCAGCTATGTCTATGTTGAGCGGACGCTGGAAAACGGCTCCGTGCGCAAGGGCCTTGTCGGCATGGTCGACCTCGACGCATATGACTATACCCCCGGCGCTACGTCGGCCATCCGCGCCACCGAGCGCACCGTAGCGGAACGAATCCCGCCGCGCCAGCGCGTGCGCCGTGACGCGCCGATCGAACTGCCGCATATTCTGATGCTCTGTGACGATCATGACAACGTGCTCATTGAGCCTGTCGGCGCGAAGAAGGCGGCGCTGAAAAAGCTCTACGACTTTGACCTCATGGAGGGCGGCGGCCACATCGAGGGATATCTTGTGGACGGCGAGGATGCAGAGGCATTTGACGCTGCGCTGCGCGAATACACGGCAAATATCGGCAAAAAATATGAGGGTCTCAGAGGCGTGCCGATGGTCTTTGCCGTGGGCGACGGCAACCACTCGCTCGCCACGGCCAAGAGCTGCTATGAAGAACTCAAGAAGAACCACCCCGGCGAGGACCTGTCCAACCACCCGGCGCGCTACGCGCTTGTCGAGCTGGAGAACATCCACGACCCGGCGCAGGTCTTTGAGCCCATCCACCGTGTGATCTTCCGCACGGATGCGAAGAAGCTGCTGGCCGCGCTGGAAGCGGAATGCTGCGCCGAAGGCGGTTATCCCGTCAAATGGTATACGCAGACGGAGTCCGGCACGGTATATCTGGACAAGGCAAAGGGCGAGCTGGCCGTGGGCGTACTGCAGGCGTTCCTTGACGCGTATCTCAAGGAAAACGAAGGCGAGATCGACTATATCCACGACGACGACGCGCTCATCGAGCTGGCAAAGCAGCCGGACGCCATTGGCTTCCTGCTGCCCGCCATGGAAAAGAGCCAGCTCTTCCGCGGCGTGATCGCAGACGGCGTCTTGCCGCGCAAGACCTTCTCAATGGGCCACAGCCGCGAGAAACGATATTATTTAGAGGGCAGAAAGATCAGGTAATGGAAATTCTAACGGAAAGTGCATTTGCAAAAATCAACCTGACGCTGGACGTGGGAGACAGGCGACCGGACGGCTATCATAACATCAGGTCCGTCATGCAGACGATTTCGCTGCGCGACGATGTGGATATCAACGTTGGTACACAAAAGCCATGGGAGCTGCACTGCTACCGCGAGGTGGTAGATGAGCAGAACCCGGAGAATTTGCCGGAACTGTGTACCGGGGACTTCCCGCAGGACGGGGAAAATCTGGCGTGGCGGGCGGCCGAGGCGTTCTATGAAAGAACGGGCCTTGAAAAGACGGGCCTTGAGATCTTTATCAACAAGCGCATTCCGATGCAGGCCGGTCTTGCCGGCGGCAGCGCCGATGCGGCGGCCGTGCTGCGCGCGCTGAACCGGTTCTATCATAACCCCCTTTCAATTCCCGCGCTGTGCGAGCTTGGCGCGCAGCTTGGCAGCGACGTGCCGTTCTGTGTGCTGTGCGGTACGGCGCTGGTGGAGGGCCGGGGTGAGCTTTTGACAAAGCTGCCGGATGCGCCGGAGATGTTTATCGTTGTCTGCAAGCCGGATTTTTCTGTCTCCACGCCGGAGCTGTTCCGAAAGCTCGACGAAGCGCTGATCGAAAAGCGGCCCGACCACAAGGCTATGATGTCCAACCTGCAGAAGGGTGAGCTTCTCGGCATCGGCGGGAGTTTGTGCAACGTGTTCGAGCCGCTTGTGATGCAGGAGCATTTTCCCATCAACTACATCCGTTCGATGATGTACACCTATGGCGCTTACGGCGCACAGATGACGGGTTCCGGTTCGGCGGTGTTCGGCATCTACGACTCGTTTGAGTACGCCACAGTGGCCTGTACGATGCTGAAGACGGAATTTCCCGAGGTATTCCTGACAAAAACTGTATAAACACAAAAAATACCGTCTAAACTGCAAGTATCTTTCAGTTTAGGCGGTGTTTTTATGAAACGACGTTGGATTTCCCTTACATTTGCGGTTCTTGCTGTACTTATGGTCGTGGCAGGTACGGTTTTGCAGGCGCAGCAGCAGGCGCTGTCGAAAAAGCTCATCCGGCTGCATGTGGTGGCAAACTCCGACTCCGGATATGATCAGTCAGTCAAACTGCAGGTTCGCGATGCGGTGCTTGCCAGAACCAATGCGCTTTTGCTCGGCGCGGACGATCCGAAGAAGGCGCTCGAAGTGGGCCTGGGCGAGATTGAGGAGGCGGCAATTGCGAAGCTGCAGTCAATCGGCTGCGACGAGCCGGTACGCGTGCAGCTCGGCAAGGAGGTCTTTCCCACGCGGGAATATGACACCTTCAAGCTGCCGGCCGGGGTCTATGAGTCGCTGCGCGTGTCCATTGGAGAGGCCGAGGGGCATAACTGGTGGTGCGTGGTGTTTCCTTCCATCTGCCTGACGGCGTCGATGGACGAGCTGGAGCAGGCAGCCGAAGCGGCGGGGTTGACAGACAGTGAGCTGCTGCTCATCACCGGAGAGAGTGAGGGCTATGTGCTGAAATTCAAGGTGCTGGAGCTTTTGCAGCAGCTCAAGGCCGCGATTTTTGGGGAATAGAGTTTTTTTCCGCTGCAAGGTGTGGTACAATGACCGTGTAAATCCAAGCGGAAACGAGGCGAAACCATGCTGCACCTGATCTGCGGCCCTGACCGGCTGCAAAACTCCGATACGCTCATTGCGCGCATATACGCGCGCGCCAAAGCGGGCGTGGGCAACCAGATTCTGATCGTGCCGGAGCAGTATTCGCACGAGACCGAGCGTGCGCTCTGCGCGTCCGGCGGCGACACCATCAGCCGCTTTGCCGAAGTTCTGAGCTTTTCACGTCTGGCCAGCCGTGTGAGCAGCCTGTATGGCGGCGTGTGTGAAGAATACCTCGACAAGGGCGGCAGGCTTTTAACCGTCTACCGCGCGGCGCAGCAGGTGATGCATGAGATGCGCTATTTCGCTGCCGCGCTCACCAGGGCAGAATTTTTGCAGCGCCTTGGCGCGGCATTTGAGGAGTTTCTCAGCTATGCGCTCGCGCCGCAATCGCTTCTGGACGCGGCGGACAAGCTGACGGGCCAGTTCGCGCAGAAGACGATGGAGCTGGGGCTGTTGTATGAGAGCTATCTCTCGGTCTGCGCGCAGTCAAGGGCCGACCCGGTCACGCGGTTGTCGCGTCTGGCTGAGACGCTGCTTGATGTGCCGTATGCGCAGGAGCGCATCTTCTATCTCGACGGCTTCAGCGATTTTACCGGCGCAGAAATGCAGATCATCTCCTCGCTTTTGACGGTGTCCGGCGAAGTGCAGATTGCGCTCACGACTGACGGCAGCAAAAAAGCGGCCTTTCAGACGGCGAACGACACCGTCCGCCAGCTCAAACAGTTATCGCAGACGCTGGCGGTTTCTGTGCAGACTGAGCGCTGCGGCATAAGCGGGCGGCGCTCGGAGGAAACTCGCTTCTGGCTGACGGAGCTGTTTTCCGGCAGTATGGCGGTCTGGCCCGGCGAACAGGAAAAAATATGTTTACATAACACTGATAGTCTGGACGGGGAATGCGCCTACGCCGCCGAAACCATCCGCCGCCTGACGCAGGAGGGGCTTCGCTACCGCGAGATCTGCGTCGCCGTGACCGACGAGGTGCGCTATGCGCCTGCGCTGCGCGCGCTCTTCGCAAGGGCTGGCATCCCGGCGTATTTCGCAGGCAATGAGGAGCTCTGCAGCCTGCCGCTCATCGCGTTTGTACTCGCGTCGCTGCGGGCGTGTGAGCGGTATGATACGCAGGATGTGCTGCAATATCTCAAATCGGGCTTTGGCCCGGTCGGACTTGACACGGCCGACCGGCTCGAGCAGTACGCGCATCTTTGGAACATCCGCGCGATGTCCTGGCAGCAGCCGTGGCAGCTGCATCCGCGAGGCTTTGGCGAGGCCTGGACGGATGGGGACAGGCAGACGCTTGCGCAGCTCGAGCAATGGCGCGGGACGGCGATAAAGCCCCTGGCGCTGCTGCGAGACGGTTTGCGGCAGGCGAGGACGGTGGGCGCACAGCTGCGTGCACTGGCGGATTTTTTCACGCGCGTCGACCTGCGCGGCACGCTGGAGCGGCAGACGCAGGCGCTTTATGATCTGGGCGAGGCGCAGCGCGCGCAGCAGACCGAACAGCTCTATGACATCCTGGTATCCGCGATGGAGCAGGCGTACCGCGTGCTGGCTGACGCTTCAATGCAGCCGGAGCAGTTCACACAGCTGTTTTCCCTGCTTCTGGGCTGTTATCAGGTGGGCAGCATTCCGGCTGCGAGCGACGAGGTGCATGTCGGCTCGCTTTCTTCCATGCGCCATAAGCGGGCCGGTGCGCTCATCGTGCTGGGCGCGGAGGAAGAGAAGCTGCCCGCGTTTGTGCCGCAGCCCGGCATTTTGACCGATGACGAGCGGCAGAAGCTGCTTTCCATGGGCCTGTGCCTGGCACCGTCGCAGCAGCAGCGGCTGGAGCGTGAGCTGGGCTGGGTCTACGCAGCGTTCAGCGCGGCGCAGACGCGCGCGAGCCTCTGCTGCGCGGCGGATACGCCGTCGTTCCTGTTTACCAGAACAAAGGCACTGTTTCCCGGCCTTCGCGTGACGGGGGCTGCGGACTGCGCGTTTGTTCCTGACGCGTCCGGCGCAGCGGCTGCCGTGGCGCGGTCGGGAGAACTTGACGCGACGTGGCTGCCGCAGGCGCTTTTGCAGCAGGCGCGCGAGCTTTCCGCGCGCGGTGCATACGCGTTCACACCGCTGAAGATGCAAACCGTGCGCGGGCTGTATGGCCGTGAGCTGCAGCTGTCGGCTTCAAAGATCGACATATTCTCCGCCTGCCGGCTGGCCTATTATCTGCGATACGGATTGAAGGCCGAGCCCTGGAAACAGGCCAGATTCGACGCGCCGGTATTCGGCACGTTTGTGCATTTTGTGCTTGAGCGCACCGTGCACGATGTGATGGCGCGCGGCGGCTTTGCCGCTGTGAGCGAGCAGGATATACAATCCATCGCGCAGGCGCATATCGACGCCTACTGCGCGCAGTATCTTATGGACATGCAGAACCAGCCTGAGCGCTATGCGTATCTGTTTTCACGCAATCTCGACGAGGTAAGGGCTGTTGTGGCGGATGTTGCCCGTGAGCTGCGGCAGAGCGCATTTGTGCCCGTGGCGCAGGAGCTGTCGTTTGCCGCAGACGGTAAGCTTCCGCCGGTGCGCGTGGACACGCCGGACGGCGCCGGTATGGTGTCAGGCTTTGTCGACCGCGTAGACGTGTATCAGCAAAACGGCAGGCAGTATTACCGCGTGGTCGACTACAAGACCGGCGGCAAGGAGTTTGATTACGCCGATATCCTGCTCGGCGAGGGGATGCAGATGCTCATCTATCTCTTCGCGCTCAAAAATGCGGACGAAAACAGCGCGGCGCAGCCAGCGGGCGTGCTGTATGTGCCGGCGAAGTACCCCATGCAGCGGCTGGAAGCCGGCATGACGGACAGCGACGCAGACAGCGTGCGCGCAAAGGCGCTGCGGCGAAAGGGACTCGTGCTGCTGGATGAGCAGGTGCTATCTGCGATGGAAAAGGATTTTGCGGCTGGGCGGTATCTGCCGGTGAAGCAGAAAAAAGACGGCACGCTGACGGGCGACGTTGCAGACCGCGCGCAGCTTGCCCGGCTTGAGCGCTTTGTCCGGGAAAAGCTGGCACAGATCACGCAGCAGATGCTGCAGGGCCTTGTTTCGCCGAACCCCATCATCCGCGGGCCCATGCAGGGCGCGTGCCAGTATTGTGATTACGCCCAGGCGTGCCACAAGGATGCCTGCCGCCACGAGAACCGGTATATCAAGGCCATTTCGGCGGAAAAATTCTGGCGGACGCTGCAGGAAGAGGAGGAGAGCCATGGCTGAGATTCGCTTGACAGCCGCGCAGCAGGCGGCAGTTCAGAATACGGGCGGCGCACTTCTGGTCTCGGCGGCAGCAGGCTCTGGCAAGACAAAGGTGCTGGTCGACCGGCTGCTTGCGCGCGTGTGCGATGAGACAAGCCCTGCCAACATCGATGAGTTTCTCATCATTACATACACCAAGGCCGCTGCGTCGGAGCTGCGCGGCAAGATTGCCGCAGAGCTTGGCAAGCGCCTCGCCGCGCAGCCGGAAAACCGCCACCTGCAGCGGCAGATGACAAGGCTGTATCTGACACAGATTTCCACGGTGCACGCGTTCTGCGCATCGATCCTTCGCACGTATGCGCATCTTCTGGATATCCCCGCGGATTTTCGCGTGGCCGAGGAGCATGAGGCGCTGGTGCTGCGTGAGCAGGTTCTGAACGACCTGCTGACCGACTGCTATGAAAGCCGCGGCGAAAATGCCAACATCACCCAGACCATCGACAAGCTGGGCTACGGCCGCGACGACGCAAGGCTTACGGGTGTGCTGCTGCCGGTATATGAGGCGATGCGCTGCCGCATCGACCCGCAGGCGTGGCTGCAGGCGTGCCGCGCGGCGTATGCCTTTTCTGATGATATGCACGCAGAGGACACCATCTGGGGCCAGTATCTGATAGAGGCGCTTCAGAAAACGCTGCGTGCGGCTGAACGTGACCTGCAGCAGGCGCTGGCATTGACGCGGTGCGATGAGAAGCTGACGGAAAAGTACGCGCCGGTGCTGGAGGAAAATCTCTGCCAGGTGCGCCGGCTTCTGAAAATGACAAGCTGGGACGCGCTCTACGAGGGCAGAATCACGTCATTCGGAAGGCTGCCGCCTATCCGCAGCTGTGACGCAATGGAGGAAAAACAGATGGCGCAGACGCTGCGCACAGGCGCTCTGGATGCCATCCGCGCCGCGCAGGCGTGCTTTTACGCTGCGTCCGGGACCGTGATGCAGGATCTTGCGCAGACGGCAGGGCCAATCTGCGGGCTTTTGACGCTGCTGGAGGAATTTGACCGGCGCTACCGCGCGGAAAAGCAGCGCAGAAAGCTGATGGATTTTTCTGATCTTGAGCATGAGGCAATCCGGCTGCTGGTGCAGCCTGACACAAAAAAGCCCACGGCTGCGGCGCGCGAGATCGCGGCAAGGTACCGGCAAATCATGGTAGACGAGTACCAGGACTCCAATGCCGTGCAGGAGTGCATCTTTGATGCCGTATCGCACGATGGGCGAAACCGCTTCATGGTGGGCGATGTGAAACAGTCGATCTACCGCTTCCGGCTGGCTGATCCCGGTATCTTCCTGCAAAAATACGGACAGTATCCCATGTACACCGGTGCGGCGGACGGTGAGCCGCGCAAGATCCTCCTGCAGGAGAACTTCCGCTCCCGGCCTGAAATTCTGCAGGCGGTAAACGACGTGTTTTCGCTTGTCATGAGCCGTGAGGCGGGCGAGCTTGACTACGGCGAGAACGAACGGCTGCGCGCCGGACGGGGATTTCCGGCCGTACCGCAGACAAAGGTGGAGCTGCACTGCATCGATCTTGACATCGAGGCGGATGAGGATGAGGCCGACGCGGAAAAGGCCGGGGAAGAGGCAAATTTTGTGGCCGGAAGGGTCGCGGAGCTGCTGAGCGGCGGCACAATGGTCACGGACGGCGATACGTTGCGGCCTGTCCGCGCGGGCGATATCGCGATTTTGATGCGCTCGCCCGGCAATATTGCGCGCTTCTACCAGCGTGCACTGTCTGCACGTGGCATCTCCAGCGTGTCTGACCGCGGCGGCAGCATCCTTGAGACGACCGAAATCGAGGTCTTGTGCGCCATTTTGTCCATTCTTGATAATCCGCATCAGGATATCCCGCTGATAGCGGCGATGGCAAGTCAGGTGTTTCACTTCTCACCGGACGAACTGGCGCAGCCGCGCACGGTGAAGCGCACGGGCGATTTTTACGAGTGTATTTGTGCATATGAGCCGAAGACTGAAAAGCTGTGCGGTTTTCTGCGCTGGCTGGACGACAGCCGCGCGCGGATGCAGTGGCAGGGGCTTGTGGAGCTGATAGACGACGTATTGCTGCGCACAGGGCTGACGGATGTGTACGCGGCCATGCCAGACGGCGCACAGCGGGAAAAGAACATTGCAGCTTTCCGCGAGCTGGCGGCAGGGTTTGAGGCCGGCGGAGCAAAGACGCTGGCTGCGTTCAACGACTATCTTTCACAGCTTCGTGAGCAGGGGGTGAGCGTGCTGCCGCCGCAGCCGGACACGGGCGCGGAAGCTGTGCGCATCATGAGCATCCACAAGTCCAAGGGACTGGAATTTCCCATTGTATTTCTGGCCGATCTGTCCAGGCAGATGAACCTGCAGGACAATACGGCCGGAGTACTGCTTGACAGTGCGCTGCTCATCGGCGCAAACGTGGTGGATACAGGGAAAAAGTATTACTATCCCAGCGCCGCGCGCCTGGCCATCCAGCGGCGCAAAACGGCGCAGACCGTATCGGAGGAGCTTCGTGTGCTGTATGTCGCGATGACGCGCGCAAAGGATATGCTCATTATGAGCTATTGCTCAAAGTCGCTCGTCTCCACACTGAAAAAATGGTGCGGTGTGCTTTCTGAGCCGGTCAGGCCGGAGGTCTCTGCGTCGGTGCGGCGGATGGGGGACTGGGTGCTGCTCGCGGCGCTTTGCAGGACGGAAGCGGGTGAACTCTTCGCCGTGGCAGGGCAGAGCCCGGTCAGCCGCGTCTGGCCGGACGTGTGGAAGATCCGGCTTTACAGCGCTGCTGCGCTCCGGCTTGCATCGGCAGGCGCTGCAGCGCACGAAGCCGGGCAGACCCGGAAGGCGCCGCTGCGCGGCGCGGTGGAGACGGCGCTCTCGTATGCGTATGCATACCCCGCGGCGACAAAAGTGCCGTCAAAGCTGACGGCCACGCAGCTCAAAGGCAGGCTTCTGGACGAAGAGGCGGCCGAGCAGGCTGCGCAGCTGTCAAGGCCGCGCGCACATCGCTGGCAGGAGCCGAGCTTCCTGCCGGAAAAGCCGATGACCGCCACCGAGCGCGGCAGCGCCACGCATCTTTTCATGCAGTTCGTGCGCTATGAGATGTGTACGGGTATGCAGACAATCGAGCAGGAGCTTGACAGGCTGCAGCGTGAGCGTTTTTTGACCGTGCGGCAGGCGCAGGCCGTGGATAAGGATAAAATCCTCTCGCTGTTTTCCGGTGCGTTCGGCAGGCGGATTCTGGCTGCCAGGGATGTGACGCGCGAATTTAAGTTTTCGATTTTGGTCGATGCGGCGCGGTATGTGCCGGACGCCGGCGGTGAAAAGCTGATGCTGCAGGGCGTTGTCGACTGCTTCTGGCAGGAGCCGGGGGGACTTGTGATCGTGGACTTCAAAACAGACCGCGTGGGAAACGGCGCGGCTGAGCGCGCGGCACACTACGCGCCGCAGCTGGCGGCCTATGCCGAAGCGCTGGGCAGAATCTATCAGCTGCCCGTCAAGCAGACGTATCTGTATTTTTTCGATTGCGGCGAGGCTGTAGAACTGTAAAATGCCGCTGCAAAGAGAGTTCTTTGCAGCGGCATTTTTGTTTACCGGCGCTCCTGCGCGGCGTTCTTGTTCTCGTTTTTGTTCTGATTCTGGTTGGTGTTCTGATTGCTGTTCTGGGTGCGGTTCTGATTGTTGTTCTGGTTCTGCGTACGGTTCTGATTCTGGTTGCGGTTCTGGGTATTGTTATTCTGCGTATTCATGTTACGTCCTCCAAATTTGGATTGCGGAAATCCGCAGCAATAGCATGCCACGCAGGAAAGAAAATATGCTCCGGATTCAAAAAACATTTTTTGTTGCGATGACATCGACGCCCGTGCCCGCAGCATTTTTCAGCAGTACGTCGCCGATTTTGACAGGCGCTTGCACGCGGACGGTTTTCAGGCCTGCAATCACGTCAAAAACTTTGCTTTTTGGTATGTCGTGCTCGGTCTTGCACGAGACCATTGCCGTCTGCCCGCAGCTGCCCGTCACAGGTACGGAGCTGGTTACGATGCGCGTGGGATTCGTGACTTCCTTGCGCGCGTACTCGCTGCCGCGGCGGCAGGTGTTGCCGGTAACGGATATGATCTGCGCATCATGCAGCTCAACTGTGATCTGGCAGCCAAGCGGACAGCCGATGCAGGTAAGTACTCTTTTCATGCCCCCGCCTCCTCAATTTCAATCCGGATTGTTTTGACCGGCGCGCTTTCCTGCAGCATCGCTTCGGTCAGTACCAACTGTTCCATCTCGCCCGGCGCCATCACGGGACGCTTCCTGCGAAGGACGGGCGTGTCATTCAGATACAGGCACACGCGCCTGTTTTTCATCACGCTGCCCACACGGAAGCGGATGGTGAGATTGTCTGTGACGCGCGTTGGATCGACCGTCGCCGGAACGCTGTAGCGCACACCGGAGCCAAGCATGATGGCAACGCCCGCGTCCGGCGTTTTTATGCAACCGCCAGCAACATATGCCGCCGCAGCGCGGCCGGCGCTTGCAGCCTCCTGGCTGACAAAGTCGACAAGGTCATGTACATGCAGCACATTTCCCGCAGCAAACACGCCGGGGACGGACGTCTGCAGCTGCTCGGTCACGACCGGGCCATTCGTCACAGGGCTGAGCGTCACGCCGAGCGCACGCGAGAGCTCGTTTTCCGGGATGAGCCCACAGGAAAGAAGCAGCGTATCGCAGTCGTAGTGCTCCTCTGTGCCGGCGATGGGCTTGCCGTGCGTGTCTACCTGCGCGATCACGACACCCGAGACGCGCTCTTTGCCTTCGATCTGAACGACCGTGTGACTGAGCTTGAGCGGGATACCGAAGTCGTCAAGACACTGGACGATGTTGCGCTTGAGCCCGCCGGAGTAGGGCATGAGCTCGGCTACGACCTCTACCTTCGCGCCCTCAAGCGTCAGCCGCCGCGCCATGATGAGGCCGATATCGCCGCTGCCGAGAATGACGACGCGTTTGCCTGGCATCAAACCATTGATGTTCACGAGCCGCTGCGCTGTGCCGGCGGAATAGATGCCTGCCGGGCGGTAGCCCGGGATGTTCAGTGCGCCGCGGCTGCGTTCACGGCAGCCCATGGCAAGAATGACCGCATTTGCCTGCAGCGTCATGAGCCCGTCTGCGCGGCTGACTGCGGTGACGGTCTTTTCCGGGGAAATGTGCAGCACCGCTGCGCCGCAGCGGTATGCGATGTTCCGCTCCATGAGCCGGTCGATATAGCGCTGCGCGTACTCAGGGCCGGTCAGCTCCTCGCCGAAGGTGTGCAGGCCGAAGCCGTTGTGGATGCACTGGTTCAAAATACCGCCCAGCCGGTCTTCACGCTCGAGCACAAGAATGCTGTGTACGCCAGCGTCATACGCAGCGATAGCCGCTGCAAGGCCCGCCGGGCCGCCGCCGATGACGATGATATCAAACTGCTCCATGCTCAGCCCTCCTTCAGCTTGCCTGTGATGTAGCGCGAATCGCCGCCGCATTTTGTGACGGCGTCCATGGAAATCCCCAACTCGCGCGACAGCAGCTCCATCACGCGTACGCTGCAGAAGCCTGCCTGACACCGGCCCATCCCGGCGCGCGTGCGGCGCTTCACGCCGTCGACGCTTTTTGCGCCAAGCGGACGGCGGATGGCGTCGAGAATTTCGCCCTCGGTGACCTGCTCACAGCGGCAGACGATCTGGCCGTAAGCGGGCTGGCGCGCTATGAGCGCGCGGTATTCGTCCGGCGAGAGTGATTTCGGATCGGGTATGCCGTCGCGCGTGGCGATAAAGTCAGGCTTTTCCGCGAGGTTCAGCTTCTCGCGCAGCAGCTTTGCGGTGAACTGTCCGATGGCGGGCGAAGCGCTCAGGCCCGGCGATTCAATGCCCGCGCAGTCGAAAAAGCCCGGTGCGCCGTCTGCTTCGCCGAGCACAAATTCGTGCCCGTCTTCATGTGCGCGAAGCCCGGCAAAGCTGGTGATGACCTGCCGCAAAGGCAGACCCGAGACGGCAAGCTGCGCCTTTTCTGCCAGCTCGTGAAGGCCGCTTGCCGTGGTGTCGGTACCCTCGCGGTCGGAGATGTCCTCGGCTGTTGGCCCGACGATCAGGTTGCCGTGGATCGTAGGGCTGACCAGCACGCCCTTGCCGAGCTTTCCCGGCAGCTGGAACACGGTATGGCTGACATGTGCGCCTGCCGTTCGGTCCAGCAGCATATACTCGCCGCGCCGGGGCGTGATGTGCAGCTTCGTTTCGCTCACCAGATTGTGAAGCGTATCGGCGTACACGCCGGCGGCGTTCACCACGCAGCGCGACACAACTTCGCCGCGGTTCGTCTGGATATGCCAGAGGCCGTTTTCCCGGTGCAGCGCGGCCACCTCGGTATTGAACCGGAATGCAACGCCGTTTGCATACGCGTTTTCCGCCAGCGCTATGGTGAGCGTAAACGGGCAGACGATGCCGCCGGTCGGGGCGTAGAGCGCGCCGACGGCATTTAGGCTGATATTGGGTTCCAGAGTGCGCAGGGTTTCAGCACCTATGATCTCCAGCTGCTCCACGCCGTTTTTGAGGCCGTTTTCATAGAGTTCATGTAGTTTTGGAAGATCGGCCTCGTCCATACAGACGACAAGGCTTCCGTTGCGCCGGTAGGGTACGTCCAGCTCACGGCAGAACTCGGGCATGAGCCGGCTGCCGCGTACATTCAGTTCGGCCATTTTCGAGCCGTGTTTTGCGTCGAAGCCCGCGTGGACGATGGCGCTGTTGGCCTTGGATGTGCCGCAGCACACGTCCTCGCAGCGCTCCAGCACGCACGCGCGCAGCTGATAGCGCGAGAGCTCACGCGCCACGGCGCAGCCGGTCACACCGGCACCGATAATGACAACGTCGTACATGTTCTTCTCCTTTCGCATACAAAAACAGGCAGCCCAAACGCCCCTTCCGGTGGAGGGGGTCTGGACTGCCCGCTCATTTCTCTTTGGGCAAGTATGTGGTTGTTATTCGGCTTTTTCCCAGCCGTAGGCGCATCTGACGGCCCTGTTCCAGCCGCGGATGCGTGTTTCACGTTCTTCTGCGCTGATATTGGGACGGAAGACGCGGTCGACGGAGCAGTTTTGCACAACGTCGTCCTTGCTCTTCCAGTAGCCCACGGCAAGGCCGGCCAGATACGCAGCGCCCATGGCAGTGGACTCGACGCAGGTCGGACGCACGACGGGTGCTCCTATGATATCGGCCTGCGTCTGCATGATATAGTTGTTGGCGCTCGCACCGCCGTCCGCCTTCAGCGCGGCAAGCTCGATGCCGGAGTCGGCGCGCATGGCAGCCAATACATCGTTGACCTGATACGCAAGAGAATCCAGCGTGGCGCGGATAATGTGATACTTGTTGCAACCACGCGTCAGCCCCACGACCACGCCGCGCGCGTACTGGTCCCAGTGCGGCGCGCCGAGGCCCGTGAACGCAGGCACGACGTAGCAGCCGTTGGTGTCAGGCACCTTCGTCGCCATATACGCAGAGTCCTGCGCGGACTCGATGAGCTTCATCTCGTCGCGCAGCCACTGGATGGCCGCGCCCGCAATGAAGATGGAACCCTCAAGCGCGTACTCGACTTTGCCGTCAATGCCCCATGCGATGGTGGTGACGAGTCCGTTCTTGGAAAACACAGGCGTTTCGCCGGTATTCATGAGCAAGAAGCAGCCCGTTCCGTAGGTGTTTTTCGCCTCGCCGGGCGTGAAGCACATCTGACCGAAGAGCGCCGCCTGCTGATCGCCGGCTGCACCCGCGATGGGAATTTCACCCCCCAAAAGCTGCGGTGCGGAATAGCCAAACAGGCCGCTGGACGGAAGCGGCGCCGGCAGCATGCAGGCGGGGATGTCCAGCTCTTTGAGAATATCCTCGTCCCATTGAAGCGTGTTGATGTTAAAGAGCATTGTCCGCGACGCGTTTGAGTAGTCCGTCGCGTGCACCTTGCCGCCCGTGAGCTTCCAGATGAGCCATGTCTCGACCGTACCGAACAGCAGCTCGCCGCGCTCAGCCCTGGCGCGCACGCCGGGTACATTCTCCAGAATCCAGCGCAGCTTGGTGCCGGAAAAATATGCGTCGATGACGAGGCCGGTCTTCCGGCGGAAGGTCTCGGTCAAGCCTTTGGCTTTCAGACTGTCACAGTATTCGCTCGTTCGGCGGCACTGCCAGACGATGGCGCGGCAGACGGGTTCGCCGGTCGCTTTATCCCAGACGATGGTCGTCTCGCGCTGGTTGGTGATGCCGATGGCCGCGATGTCGGACGCTTTTGCACCGATCTTCTGCATTGCTTCGACCGCAACGCCAAGCAACGTCGCCCAAATTTCGTTTGCATCATGCTCGACCCAGCCGGGGCGGGGGAAAAACTGCGTGAATTCGTTCTGCGCGACGCTGCACATATGTCCCGCCCCGTCGAAGAGAATACAGCGGTTGGACGTAGTGCCGGAGTCGAGCGCCATGATATACCTTGCCATGGAAACCCTCCTGTCGTTTTTACATCCGCCATACGGCGGGGTTTGTCGTGGAAATGGCAAGCGCGCCGGCGTCAAGCGCCTGCAGAATCTCGTGTTTCTGCGTGATAAGCCCGCCAGTCAGCACGCAGAGCCCTGTCTTTTCACGCACTGTGCGGACGATGCCGGGCATCAGCCCCGGCAGGATATCCACCGCGTCGGGGCGCAGCTGCTTTGCATTCAGCGCAGAAGAAAGCGCGCTGGAATCAATGACGAACACGCGCAGCAGCGTAAAAAGTCCCAGCTCTTTTGCCCGCTGGATGAGCGCCGGGCGCGTGGAGATGACACCGTCGGCGCGGGTGTTGCGGCTGAGAAAATCAACCGCAATTTCCTTGGCGGCCAGACCCGTGATGAGGTCGATATGCACGACCGCGAGCTTTCCGGCAGCTTTGATGTGCTCGACAATGCCGCAGATGGAGCACACGTCGCCATAGAGCACGAACACCACGCGCACATCGGTCAAAAGGCAGTCGGACAGATCCGCGTCGGAGCGGATGGCCGCGACGATGGGGTTTTCCTGAAGCGCGTCGAAAAAACGCTGCTGCATAATCCACCTCCTGATATGAAAAGAGCGCAGAAACCACACCGGCCGTGTCCGGCCGCCTTCGTTCTGCTCTCGTCTCAAAATATCGATCTGATGGTAATATTCTACCATGCTCCACGGCACAAATCAACCACAATTTCGTGAAAACTCCGGCTGCGCGTTTGCGCAGCCGGAGCAAAGAGTCGGAATTACCGCGCCTCGATGGGGATATAGGGCTGTTTTCTCAGTGCGGAGCGGTAAGCAGGACGCATGATACGGTTTCCGGTGAGTACCTCCTCGAGCCGGTGCGCGCACCAGCCCGCGATGCGCGCACTGGCAAACAGCGGCGTATACAGATCTTCGGGGATGCCCAGCATGTTGTAAATCAGACCCGAGTACATGTCAACATTGGCGCACATGGGGATCGACTGGTGCTTGCGCGCCATGATTTTTTCAATACCGAGCTTTTCCACGCGCTCCATGAGCTCGAGATCGCCGAGCCGCCCTTTTATTTCGGCCAGTCTGGCGGCATAGCGCTGGATGATGATGGCACGCGGGTCACTCATGGTGTAGATTGCGTGGCCAAGACCGTAAATCTTGCCCGAACGGTCGTTTGCTTCGCCGTCCAGTATCCGGTCGAGGTATGCGCCCAGCGCTGCATCGGTCGGAGCTTCGCCCACGTTGGACTTGATATCGCGGAACATCTTCAGCACGCGCGCGTTCGCGCCGCCGTGCAGCGGTCCCTTGAGCGAGCCGACCGCGCCGGCAATGGCGCTGTAGGTGTCGGTGCCGGAGGACGAAATGGCGCGGCAGACGAAGGTGGAGTTGTTGCTGGAATGCTCGGCATGCAGAATGAGCATCAGATCGAGCAGGTGTGCCTCCTCCATGGTGTAGCTGGTGTCGGCGCGCGTCATGCGCAGCAGGTTTTCTGCGACCGAGAGGTCGGGCGAGGGATAGTGCAGATACAGCGATTCTCCGCCGAAGTAGTGCCGCTGTGCGGCATAGGCGTTGGCCGCAATGAGAGGGAAGCGGCTGATGAGCTCAATGGACTGGCGCAGAATGTTTTCCGCCGACGTGTCGTCGGCCGCATCGTCATAGCTGTAGAGTGCGAGGACGCTGCGCGCAAGCTGGTTCATGATATCGCGGCTGGGCGCTTTCAGGATGATGTCCTCGGTGAAGCCGGCGGGCATCTGGCGCGCAGAGGCAAGGATCTGGTTGAACTGCTGCTGCTGCAGCCGTGTGGGGAGCTTGCCGAGCAGCAGCAAATACGAAACCTCTTCATAGCCGAATGTGCCCGCCTGCTGGTGCGCCTCGACAATGTCTTCGACGCTGATGCCGCGGTAGTAGAGCCGGCCGGGCATGGGTACGCGCACGCCGTCTTCAATATAGTAGCCCTGCACGCTGCCGATGTGGCTGATGCCGATGACGACGCCTGTTCCGTCGGCGTTGCGCAGCCCGCGCTTGATGGACTGGTCCTGATAGGCCTCCGGTGTGAGTGCATACTCGGCTGCAATATTCGCTCCAAGACTTCTGATATAGCTTTCCAGCAGCGCATTGTGTTCTGACATCACGCGTACCTCCTCTGATTTTTTCCCTATTCTACAGGATATCCAGCAAAAATGCAAGTACTATTTTGTTTTCCTTCAAAACTAAACCGTTTTTTAATTCTGATCTCGCTATATCTAAATTAAACTGCAAGTTTAGTAAAAAAACTTGCATACTATCTTGCGTATTTTGAGAACACCTGCTATACTGGTCTCAACGATAATATAAAGGCGGCGAGAGGACATGCAACTCAGCAAAGATACAGCCGTATGGCGCGGAGGAAGACCCGTTGCCGGAACGGACGGCAGAAAAGAAGGCACCATTGCCTGGAGGATTCTGCACAGCCACAACAGCGGCACTGATACGCAGCTGCGCATCAAATTTGACAGTCTGATCTCACACGACATCACATATGTCGGCATTATTCAGACGGCCAAGGCCAGCGGTCTTACGCGCTTTCCAGTGCCGTATGTGATGACCAACTGCCACAACAGCCTCTGTGCTGTGGGCGGCACGATCAATGAGGACGACCACGTGTTCGGCCTGTCCGCGGCGAAGAAATACGGCGGCATCTATGTGCCTGCCAATCAGGCGGTCATCCACCAGTACGCAAGAGAGATGATGACCGGCTGCGGGCGCATGATCCTGGGCTCTGACAGCCACACGCGCTACGGCGCGCTGGGCACGATGGGCGTGGGCGAGGGCGGCCCGGAGATTGTCAAGCAGCTGCTCAGCAATACATACGATATCGCCATGCCTGAGGTCGTGCTGGTGTATCTCACCGGTACGCCCAACCGCGGTGTGGGCCCGCACGATGTGGCAATCGCGCTGTGCGGCGCGGTGTATGACAACGGCTTTGTAAAAAACCGTGTGCTGGAATTTGCAGGCCCCGGTGTGGCGAAGCTCCCGATGGACTACCGCATCGGCATCGACGTCATGACCACCGAGACGGCGTGCCTGTCCTCCATCTGGCAGACGGACGAAAAAGTAGAGGAGTATCTGGCCGCGCATGGCCGCGCAGATGCTTATCAGAAGCTCGAACCGGAAGAAGGCGCACAGTATGACCGCGTGATCGAGATCGATCTTTCCGAAATCGAGCCGATGGCGGCGCTGCCGTTCCATCCCTCACGGGCCTTCACCATTCGTCAGCTGCAGGAAAACGGCGCGGATATTCTGCGCCAGACGGAGCTTCTGGCGCTTGAGCAGTTCGGCGGCAAGGCGGAGCTCAAACTCACCGACAAGCTGAAAGATGACAAGCTCCGGGTCGATCAGGGCGTGATCGCCGGCTGCTCTGGCGGCATGTACGACAACATTGCCGAGGCTGCAGCAATTCTTGACGGACATGACGTCGGAAACGGTTATTTTTCGCTCTCCGTCTATCCGCCGTCGGTGCCGGTCAATCTGCAGCTCATCCGGGACGGCGTGCAGGAAAAGCTGCTGGAAGCCGGCGCGCTGTTCAAGCCCTGCTTCTGCGGCCCGTGCTTTGGCGCCGGAGACGTACCGGCCAACAACGGCCTTTCCATCCGCCATACTACACGCAACTTCCCGAACCGCGAAGGCTCGAAGCCGGCAAACGGTCAGCTGGCGGGCGTGGTGCTGATGGACGCGCGCTCGATTGCGGCGACGGCGAGAAACCACGGCGTTTTGACGGCTGCGACCGAGATCGACTACACACAACCGGCCCCGCATGCGTACCAGTTCGATAAGAGCGTGTATGAAAAGCGCTGCTATTTTGGCTTCGGCAAGGCGGATGAAAACGCCGAACTGATTCTGGGGCCGAACATCACCGAATGGCCGAAGATTCCGGCACTCAAAGAGAATCTTCTCATGAAGCTGGCCTGCGTCATCCACGACCCCGTGACCACCACAGACGAGCTGATCCCATCGGGCGAGACTTCGTCTTACCGCTCTAACCCCATGAAGCTGGCGACATTTGCGCTCTCACGCCGCGAACCGCAGTATGTGGCTAGAACCGGGAAAATCCGCGGGCTGGAAGATTCGCGCGCGGCGGGAAAGCCGGGACAGGAGACATTGGACGCGCTTGCGCGTGCAGGTATTTCTGCCGGCGTGCTCAAAGATACGCAGATCGGCTCGGTCATTTTTGCGAACAAGCCTGGCGACGGCTCAGCCAGAGAGCAGGCCGCGTCGTGCCAGCGGGTGCTTGGCGGATGCGCGAACATCTGCTATGAGTTTGCCACCAAGCGCTACCGCTCGAACTGCATCAACTGGGGCATGATGCCCTTCACCATCGACGAAGATCGTGCGTTTGACTATTCGTGCGACGACTATATCTTTGTACCCGGTATCCGCGCGGCTATCGAAATGGGAGCAAAGGACGTGCCCGCTACTGTTATTACAAAAGATGGCGCGGAGGATATCCTTCTGCACCTGCCGGAGCTGACGGACGATGAGCGGCAGATTCTGCTGGACGGATGTCTGATGAACTTCTACGCGGCAAACAGCAAAAAGGAGACCAAGTGATATGGAGAAAATCAAAATGAACCCCATCGTCGAGATGGACGGCGACGAAATGACCCGCATTCTCTGGAAGGAGATCAAGGAAGAGCTGCTGCTGCCGTTTATCGACCTGAAAACGGAATACTATGACCTTGGGCTTGTGAGCCGCGATGCCACCGGTGATCAGATCACCGTGGACGCTGCGAACGCCGTCAAGCGCCTGCATGTGGGCGTCAAGTGCGCCACCATCACCCCGAACGCGCAGCGCATGGAGGAATACCACCTTAAGCAGATGTGGAAAAGCCCCAACGGGACCATCCGCGCAATTTTGGACGGCACGGTCTTCCGCGCGCCGATTCTCACGGGCATGATCCCGGCGTATGTGCCGACATGGAAAAAGCCCATCACCATCGCGCGTCACGCCTATGGCGATTTGTATAAGGGCACCGAGTACCGTGTACCGTGCCCCGGTACGGCGACGCTGAGCTTTAAGGGCATTGACGGCACTGAATTTTCGCAGACGGTGTATGATTTTGAGTGCCCGGGCGTGCTGCAGGGCATCTACAACAAGGATTCGTCCATCGAGTCGTTTGCAAGATCGTGCTTCAACTTTGCCCTTGCCACGAAGCAGGATCTGTGGTTCTCGGCCAAGGACACGATCTCAAAGCAGTACGACCAGACGTTCAAGCTGATTTTCCAGCGTATCTTTGATGAGGAATATAAGGCCAAGTTTGAGGCCGCCGGAATCACGTATTTCTACACGCTCATCGACGACGCGGTCGCGCGTGTCATGCGCTCGGAGGGCGGCTTCATCTGGGCGTGCAAGAACTACGACGGCGATGTGATGAGCGACATGGTCTCCGCCGCGTTCGGAAGCCTCGCCATGATGACGAGCGTGCTCGTTTCGCCCGATGGAAACTTTGAGTATGAGGCCGCGCACGGTACGATCACGCGCCACTACTACCGCTATTTAAAGGGCGAGCAGACCTCGTCGAACCCCATTGCCACCATCTTCGCGTGGTCTGGCGCGCTGGGTAAGCGCGGGGAGCTGGACGGCAACGAGCGGCTTCAGAAGTTTGCTTCCGATCTGGAAAAGGCCTGCCTTGACACCGTGAAGGCGGGAACGATGACGGGCGATCTGGCGAATCTCTGCGGCCGAAAAGGCGTTAACAGCCTGACATTCCTCAAGGCTGTGCGCGCGCGGCTGGAAGAGAAGTTCGCATAAAATGTCACAAGCAAGGCCAGCACAGCATCTGCTGTGCTGGCCTTGTTGCAAATCCCGATATCTGCTGCTATAATGGCACTACGGAACAATAGCGACTGCCTTCTGGCGCCGGCGGCGAGTCGCCGCCGGCACGTTTCAGCCCGTATCGTTCGCTGCGCGAACGCCGAGACGGCTTGCAGTATTCCGGCACGCGGGGCGTGCAACCATACTGCTGCGCCGTTCGGCATACATATTTTGTATTGTTCCGTTCGGGGGTGGCCGGTTTGATCGTATATCGCGAGCTTTCCACGCTGGAACGCGATCTGGGCGTCTCCGCGCACGAACTCTATGCGCTCAGCAACGATCTTCCGCGCCACTACCGCCGCGCACAGATCACAAAGCCGGATGGCGGCGTGCGTGAACTGGTCATCCCAGATGAGGCGCTCAAGCGCGTGCAGCGGCGCATCGCGCAGCGCCTGCTTGTGCATATGCCCATCTCGCCGCATGCCACGGCCTACTGCTACGGCGCGAAAACGGCATATAACGCCGCGCCGCACGCGGGAAGGCCGATGGTTCTCAAGTTGGATATCCGCCATTTTTTCGACTCTGTACGCTACAGCGATGTAAAAGCTCTGGCGTTTCCTGCGGACATCTATGCTGAGCCGCTGCGAATTTTGTTATCCATGCTGTGCTACTACCGAGAGGGTCTGCCGCAGGGTGCGCCTAGCTCGCCGGCGATTTCCAATCTCATTCTGCGTCCGTTTGACGACGCGGTGGGGAATTGGTGTTATGCGCGTAGAATTTCGTACACGCGCTACTGCGACGATATGACGTTTTCGGGCGAGTTTGCGCTGCGTGAGGTACTTGCATTTGTACAGCCAGAGTTGAATAAGCGCGGATTTTTCCTGAATCCGGAAAAAACGCAGTGTGTTCGCTCTGGCCAGCGACAGATGGTGACGGGGCTTGTGGTGAACGAGAAGCCGAATATACCGGCCGAGTACCGCCGCAAGCTGCGGCAGGAGCTGTATTACTGCAAAAAATTTGGCGTGGAGGAACATCTTGCGCGCTGTGGAATCGACGAGGGCGCTGAAACGTTTCTTCGTCGGCTTTTGGGCAGAGTGAATTATGTGCTGCAGATCGCGCCAAACGACGCGCAGCTGCGTCAGGCGCGCCAGTGGCTGCGTCTGCAGCTAAGAGGATAGGAAAACCCCCGGGGCAATCGCTCCGGGAGTTTTGCATATTCAGATGGCAAATGGCAGCAGGGTAAACAACCAAGAAAACAGCGGCGAGAAGAGCAGTGCCGGCAGAAAGTTTGCAACCTTGAATTTGGTCAGCCCGATGAGATTCAGGCCCAGCGCCAAAATCATGAGCGAACCCGCGCAGGTAATCTCTGCGATAGCTGCTGCGCTGAGGATGGGGGCGAGAAACTGCGCGAGCAGAACCAGCGCGCCCTGAAACACAAACACAAACGCCGCCGCACACATCACGCCCACGCCGAGACTCACGCTCAGCATGCAAGAGGAAATGAGATCGAGAAGCGACTTTGTAAACAGCATCTCGTTGTCGCCGCGAAGACCGGCGTTCAAGGAGCCCACAATGGTCATTGCGCCCACGCAGAACAGAAGCGACGCTGTGACAAAGCCCTCGGTCAGACTGACGCCGCCGTCTGCGCGTTTGAATTTTTGATTGACCAGTTCGCCGAGCTGCGTGATCCGGCGGTCGAGGTCGATGGCTGTACCAACTGCTGTGCCGAAGACCATCGACAAAATAAGAACCAGCGCGTTCTCGCCCTCCAGCGAGCCGGAGATACCGATATAGACCGTACAAAGACCGATTGCGAGCATGATGGCCCTTGTGATTCTTTCGGGAATCGCACGCTTGCAGATAAGCCCCACGGTGCTTCCGATCAGGACAGTGATTGTGTTGACAATGACGCCGAGCATAGCCACACTTCTTTCATACTCTAAATCGGTGATATTCTATCATACCGGCTTCCATTTGGCAAGGAAGAAGTGTCCGGAAGCACGTTTGAAGAGAAAAAATTCGAAAAAGTTCGGAAAATGGGTTTACATAACGGAAAAATTATCGGACAGTTTTGCATAAAAATGGAGCGATTTTTTTAAAATCAGCAATCTTTTTATGATTGAATGGAGCAAAGAGGGAGAAAATGAGGACGATTTTGACAACATTTCAGAAAAATGGCAAAAAAGGTGGAATTCTTGAAAAAGTTGGTGTATAATGACTGCATGGAAGAAAGCAGGTCGTTTGTATGAAAAAACGCACAAACACTTCAAAAAAGCCGGAGGTGGATTCGCCCCGTGTGCGCAGGCGCAAAGAAGAGCGGATGCGCTTTTTGCGGCAGAATACCTGGCTGGTGCTGCTGGCGGTGCTGATTCTGGTGGCGGTTATTCTGTTTATCTGCGTGGTGGCTGGCGGCAGTTCGCAGCCGCAGCAGCCTGTCATGGGTGAGAGCGGAAAGAAGGACCGTTATGTCACGGGCTATATCTGCGCCGACACGGCCACCATCGCCTACTACGATGCCGAGCTGAACGAAGCCGGAATGGTCGCGCGCGGGACGCAGATTACCTACTGCACCGATGAATCGCTGGAAAAGGGCGGTGTGCGGTATTTTCTGACGTATTTTGACTCGCTGCGCTACGGTTATATCCCGTCCGGCGCACTCACAACCGATGCGTCCAAGGTGGTCGGCGAGACGACCATCTATGTCCGGACGCCGCAGAATCTGCGGCTGACGGCTGACGGCGCGTCGCTTGGCAAGCTGGTAGAGCAGGGGACAGAGCTGCCGGTTGTGGGATACGACTATCTGGAAAACGGCGTGGTGCATCTGTACGAGGTGCGCTACGGCGGTGAAACGGGCTATATCAGCGGCCAGTACACCGCGGGCACACTGGAGGCTGCAACCGAGGTCTATGACCGTTTCGGCGTGTACTCGATTCATTCCGGCCGCGGCGATACCTATGGCGGCGGCGATGCGGGAAGTCTTGACTATTACCCGCGCGAGAAAGCGAACTTTGAAGACAACGTCATGCCCGAGCGTTGCTACAGCCTGTATCTGACGTGCGACCCCGAGGTCATCGGCAATGTTGACAAGTACATTGAATACGCCAAGTCGACAAAGATCAACGCATTCGTTGTGAACATCATGGACGGCACTTCTGTGGGCTATCCGTCTGAGGTCTATAAAACGTACTCGCCAACGGCATATGAGTATGCCAATAACTCGCTCGCGGAGTACAGGTCCTGCATCCAGAAGATCAAGGACGCGGGCTTCTACTGCATCGGAAGACTCACAACCTTCAACGACTCCTTCTTTGTCTCAGACCATCCCGAATATGCCATCTGCGACGCGTCCGGCGATCCCCTGTATATTGCAAACAGCTACTGGCCGAGCGCCTTCTGCCGCTATGTTTGGGAGTATAAGGTGGAACTGGCCAAAGAGGCGGTAGAGACGATGGGCTTCGACGAGATCCAGTTTGACTATGTCCGTTTCCCCGACGGCACGTATCAGTACGAATCGAGCGGTAATATCAACTACCATAACGAATACGACGAGACAAAGGCGCAGGCCATTCAGCGCTTTTTGATGTATGCCACCGATGAGCTGCATGACGCGGGCGTCTACGTTGGCGCGGATGTGTTCGGCGAGACGTGCGGTACCTACGTCACGGCCTATGGCCAGTATTGGCCCGCCATCAGCAACGTCGTCGATGTGATCAGCGGCATGCCGTACCCCGACCATTTCACGCAGAACGGCAGCTACCGCCCGTGGGAGCATCCGTACGACACCATCTACGACTGGGCCACCTCCGCCTGCAAGCGCCAAACGGAGACGCCGTCACCCGCTGTGGCGCGCACGTGGATTCAGGCTTACGACGCCATCCGGTATCCCTATAACACCTATGGGGCCGAAGAGGTCGGTGCGGAGATCCAGGCACTGATTGACGGTGGACTTACGGGCGGGTTTATGACGTGGAACGCAGCGTGCAGCCTTGAAAAGCTCGAGTCCTTTCGGGTGGCTTTCGACGCGCTGGAATAGACAATATTTGCGCCGCCGTGCAGTATCATCGTGAGGAAGAGATGAAACTGCCGTATCTGCCAGAAGAAGGCGAATAAACATGACGAAAACCGCTCCCGCCGAATCCTCGGCGGGAGCGGATACTTATACGTTGAGTTCCTCTGCCTCTACTGTGGTTTCGCCGGTCAGGCTGCGCACCTTTTGGGTAAAGGCGGCCACCTGCTGCGGACACCTGCCGATATAGCGGGAGGGTTCCAACTCTGCGCGGATTTCTTCTTCGGTCAGGCCGAAGGCGGGTTCGGCCGCGAGCATGGCGATGAGGTTCATTTTCTCGCCGTTTTTCATCTGTGCGGTGGCCTTCATCGAGGCCTCGCGGATGATCTCATGTACCTGCTGGCGGTCGCCGCCGCGTTTGACGGCGAGCATGAGAAGATTCTCCGTCGCAGTGAACGGCAGGTATTCGTCCACGAACCGTGCGACGATCTTTTCGTTCACATGCAGGCCCTTTGTGACGTTCTGCATGATGCGGAGGATACCGTCCACGGCCAGAAACGCCTCGGGGATGCTGATGCGGCGGTTGGCCGAGTCGTCCAGCGTCCGCTCAAGCCACTGGGTTGAGGCCGTCATCGGTGCGTTCATCGCATCGGCCATGACATAGCGCGCCAGCGAGCAGATGCGCTCGCAGCGCATGGGATTGCGCTTGTAGGCCATGGCGGACGAGCCAACCTGCTTGTCCTCGAACGGCTCTTCGATCTGCCGGTCGTGCTGCAGAAGGCGCATGTCGTTTGCAAAGCGGTAACAGCTCTGCGCAATGGAGCTGAGCACGTTCAGAATCCGGCTGTCGAGTTTTCTGGGATACGTCTGGCCGCACACGTCATAGAGCCGGTCAAAGCCGAAGTCAGCTGCAATCCGGCGGTTCATTTCGTCGATTCTCGCCTCGTCGCCGTTAAAAAGGGACATGAAGCTGGCTTCCGTGCCGGTTGTGCCGCGGCAGCCGAGGAAGCGGATGGCGCCGGTCACGTCGTCGAGCTCCTCAAGGTCGAGATACAGGTCCTGCAGCCATAGCGTGGCGCGCTTGCCGATGGTGACGAGCTGCGCGGGCTGATAGTGCGTATAGCCGAGGCAGGGCGTTGCGGCCCAGTGATCTGCAAAATCGCACAGATTCTGCATCACGCCCGCAAGTGCCTTGCGCAGATGGCGCAGGGCGTCGCGGTAGAGGATGAGATCTGCGTTGTCGGTGACGTAGCAGCTCGTCGCACCCAGGTGGATGATACCCTTTGCGTCGGGAGCCATCTGACCGAAGCCATAGATGTGCGCCATGACATCGTGGCGGATCTCTTTTTCCTTGGCGGCGACCACGTCGTAGTTGATGGGGCTGATATTGGCGGCAAGCGCATCGACCTGCGCCTGCGTTACAGGCAGGCCAAGCGCATGCTGCGCACGCGCCAGACTGACCCATAGACGGCGCCATGTCTCATAGCGCGTGTCCGGGGAGAACAGGCGCAGCATTTCCGAGGAGGCATAGCGCGAAGCGAGCGGACTTTCATAGGTGGGCTTCATTGCGTGTCTCCTTATCTGTAGATGATCTCGTCGCGGCTGGCGCCGACAGAGACATAGCTGATGCGGCAGCCGATGCTGCTTTCGATGCGCTCGATATAGTTTCTGGCCTCGACAGGCAGGTCCTCATACTTGCGCACACCGGAGATATCGCACTTCCAGCCGGGCATTGTCTCAATGACGGGCTTTGCCTGACCGATGACGGCCGGGAAGGGGAAGTCGTCGGTCTTTTCGCCGCCGAGCTCATACTGCACGCAGACGGGGATCTCGTCCATATAGGACAGAACGTCCATCTTGGTCAGCGCGATTTCGGTCGCGCCCTGAATGCGGCAGCCGTAGCGCGTAGCCACCAGATCGATGGGGCCCACGCGGCGCGGACGGCCCGTGGACGCGCCGTATTCACCGCCTGCTGCGCGGAGCTTTTCCGCTTCCTCGCCGAACCACTCCGCCGTAAACGGCCCTTCGCCCACGCAGGTGGAGTAGGCCTTCACGATGCCGACCGTGCGGTCGACGTGGCTGCCGGGGATGCCGGCGCCGATGCAGGCGTAGCCCGCGATGGAAGAAGACGACGAGGTGTAGGGGAAGATGCCGAAATCAATGTCGCGCAGCGCGCCGAGCTGGGCCTCGAACATGATGTTCTTGCCGGCATTTTCCGCCTCGTAGAGGTACTTGCTGGTGTTGCAGAGGAAGGGCTTCAGCTTTTCGCCGTACGTCCTGCACCACTGCATCAGATCTTCCAGCTTGTAGGCCTCTGCGCCGTAGACGTTTTGGATGGTGAGATTCTTCCACTCGAGGATGGTGCCGAGGTGCTGCTCAAGATACTCGGGGTAGAGAAGCTCGCCCATCATGACGGTCTTCTTCTGATACTTGTCCGAGTAGACCGGCGCGATGCCGCGCAGGGTGGAGCCGTACTTTTTATCCTTCAGACGTGCCTCTTCCAGCCCGTCGAGCGCGCGATGATAGGGGAAAACGATGGTGGCGCGGTCGGAAATTTTGAAGTTTTCGGGCGTGATGGAGATTCCGGCCTTCTGCAGGCTGTCAATCTCGCCCCACAGGCTCTCGAGGTCAATGACCACGCCGTTGCCGAGCACATTCACAACACCGGGCAGGAAGATGCCGGACGGGATGAGATGCAGGGCGAATTTGCCGTATTCATTTACCACGGTGTGGCCTGCGTTGTTGCCGCCCTGATAGCGGCAGACGATATCATATTCCTTGGCGATGAGGTCGACCATACGGCCCTTGCCTTCGTCGCCCCAGTTGATGCCTACGATTGCGCAGTTGCTCATAGAAAAAACTCCTTTTTGAGAATATTTCATACCTCTGGACATTATAGCATGTGCAAAGCATAAGTAAAACAGTTATTTTCAATAATTTCCATTAGTTTTGCTAATATCAAGACGGAGGAAAATGTGCTATACTGAAGAAAAGGGGGCGGTCATTTGACAAGGCAGGAGTTGATCGCGCTGTGTCTGGAATACCCGGACTCGTATGAGGACTATCCCTTCGGCGGCGAGGAGGCGGGCGGCGTTGTCTGGACGGCAATGCGGCATATTTCCAATAAGAAGACCTTTGCTTTCATTTTTGAACGGGACGGACTGTGTATCAATCTCAAGTGTGAGCCGGCGCGGGCGGACATGCTCCGGCAGCTGTTTGACGGCGTTACGGCGGCGTACCACATGAATAAAACGCACTGGAATACGGTGCGTGCTGCTTCTGACGTTCCGCCCGATGTGCTGCAGGATATGCTCGATGAGAGCTACCGGCTCACGGCGCCAAAAAAGAGGCGGATGATTTAGCTCTTCCGCCTCTTTTTGACAAGTATTACGCTTTTTCCAGATGCTCCTTTGCCTTGATGAGTGCGTTTGCCAGCTGATCGGGGCAGGAGGTGGGCTTCATGCCGCAGTGGATGCCACGCAGGCGTTCAATAACGGTATCGACGTCCATGCCCTCGACGAGCTTCGAGATGCCCTGCAGGTTGCCGTTGCAGCCGCCGGTGTATTCCACGTGCGTGAGCTTGCCGTCCTCAATTTCAAAGTGGATCATGCTGGAGCAGGTGCCCTTGGTACGATATTCAAACTGCATAATGATGTTCCTTTCTATTGTGTCAGATCGCACAGCGTGAGCTGTGCGTAATCGATGAGATCGCCGGGCCGCAGCAAAATCTGGCAGCCGCGGCAGCCGGCCGAGACGCCAATCTCGTCATAGAGCGTGGCCGTCTCGTCAATATAGGTGGGAAAGCGCTTTTTCATGCCGATGGGACTGCAGCCGCCGCGGATATAACCTGTAACCGAAAGCAGATCCTTGACATGGATGAGCTCAATCTTTTTTTCGCCCGCTGCCTGCGCGGCCTTTTTGAGGTCAAGCTCACAGCACACAGGAATGCAGAATACGGCGTAGCCTGCCTTTTCCGCGTGCGCGACGAGCGTTTTGAAGATCTGTTCCGGCGGCATGCCGATGCCCTTGGCAGCGTGCATTCCGTTTAAATCGGCCTCGTCAAACGCGTACTCGGCCGCGCGGTAGGGGATCTTTGCCTGCTCCAGCAGGCGCATCACATTGGTCTTGGTCATAGCTGCAGCTCCTTCCAGAGGCAGTATACAATATTTTTGTGCTTCTTGCAAGAACCGGCGCAGTTTGCTATAATACCCGAAGTTTATTTTTTCCGGGCGATGTGCCAGATGCACAGGAAAAAGAAGCAGGGGGCTATATCATGTCGATTGAGAAGGTACGCGCGTATTTTTCGCAGCTGGGTCTTCAGGACAGAATTCTGGAATTTGATGTATCCAGCGCTACGGTGGAGCTGGCCGCGCAGGCGCTGGGCGTGGAGGCAAAGCGCATCGCAAAGACGCTGTCGTTTCTCACGCCCGGCGGCTGTGTGCTGATCGTTGCAGCGGGCGATGCGAAGGTGGACAACAAAAAATTTAAGGCGCAGTTCGGCACAAAGGCCAAGATGCTGGCCCACGACGATGTGCCGGAATATATTGGACACGCCGTGGGCGGCGTGTGTCCGTTTGCGGTGAAACCGGGTGTAAAGGTGTATCTGGATGCGTCGCTTCGCAGATTCAAAACTGTTTTTCCGGCCTGTGGCAGCAGCAACAGCGCCATTGAGCTGACGATTGCCGAGCTCGAGCAGTATTCCAATTCTGACGGCTGGGTCGATGTCTGCAAGGACTGGCAGCAGGAGACATAACACGTGTTTCGCGAATGGCTTTCTTGTATTGGTGAATACTAACGGAAAACCATTTGCAGGAGGAACACGCATGGCGCAGGAGAATCAGGATAAGCTTTCACAGCAGGAACAGCAGGCCATTGATCTTGGCGCGGCGACGACGCGCACCAGCCGCGGCACGATCTACACGCTCACCATTGTCGGCCAGATCGAGGGCCATCAGGTGCTGCCGGAGACGGTCAAGACGACAAAATATGAGCACGTCCTGCCGCTTTTGGCAGCGGTCGAGGAGAGCGAGGAAATTGACGGGCTTTTGCTGCTTCTGAACACCGTGGGCGGTGACATTGAAGCAGGACTCGCCATTGCCGAGCTGATTGCGGGCATGAAAAAGCCCACGGTGTCATTGGTGCTCGGCGGCGGACACTCGATTGGCATTCCGCTGGCCGTCTCGGCCCGGCGCAGCATGATCGTGCCCACGGCCAGCATGACGGTGCACCCCGTGCGTATGACGGGTATGGTCATCGGCGCGCCGCAGACGTTCCACTATTTTAACCGGATTCAGGACCAGATAGTGAATTTCGTGACGAAGAACTCGAAAATCTCGCGTGAGCAGTTTCTGCACTATATGATGGCCACGGACGAAATTGCAAACGACGTGGGCACGGTCGTCTACGGCCGCGAAGCGGTGGAGTCCGGCCTGATGGACCAGCTTGGCAGTCTCGGCGACGCACTGGGGTGGCTGCACAAACAGATCGCGCGCGGGAAAAAGCGCGAATCAGGGCGAAAAAGCTGAGCGCCGCGCCCTGTTTTGACGTACGTGCGGATTTGACACTTCATGGTGGAAATATTCTCCGATTTGTGATAATATAGTTTTGTACGGCCGTATGGTCAGGCCGTATCCTTATCAAATCGGAGGGCTGTATATGACCTATCTGACGGCGGTCGTGCTGGGGCTGATTCAGGGTGTGGCGGAGTTTCTGCCCATCTCGAGCTCGGGCCATCTTGCAATTTTGCAGAATTTTCTGAAGCTCGGCGAGACGGAGGAGCACCTGTTTTTTGACGTGCTGCTGCATCTGGGCACGCTGGCGGCGGTCATCATCGCGTACTGGCGTGATGTGCGCGGCGTGGTGCGCGAAGGGCTGTGCATGCTACATCTGAAAAAGCTGCCGCGCGGACAAAAGCCCGACCGGCTGACGCGGCGCATGGTTCTGTTTCTGATTTTTGCGACGCTGCCGCTTGCTTTTGCCGTGTTTTTCAAAGATGCGGTGGAGTCGCTCTACGCCAATACGTTTTTCATCGGCTTCGCGCTTGTGGCGACGGGCTTTCTGCTTTTTGCGGCCGACCGATGGGGGCACGGCAACAAGAACGCACGCAGCGCCACCATCTTTGACGCGCTCGTCGTGGGCGTGAGCCAGATGGTTGCTGTCGTGCCGGGACTGTCGCGTTCCGGTACGACGATTTCAGCCGGCATGCTGCGCGGCTTTGACCGGTCGTTTGCTGTGCAGTTTTCGTTTCTGCTGTCCATCCCGGCGGTTTTGGGGGCGAATCTTCTGTCGCTCATCGATGCAGTGCGGGCAGACATCAACTGGTCGTATGTGCCCATGTATCTCGTGGGCGTGGCCGTTGCGTTCGTATCCGGGTATCTGGCCATCTATTTTTTGCGTGTGATCGTTCAGCGCGGCAAGTTCGGCGGCTTTGCCTACTACTGCTGGGGCGTCGGACTGCTGACGCTGATCTTATCGCTTGTATCGTGAGGTGAATCAAATGGCGCGGCAAAAGCGCAGCAAAACATCGTCAAGCTCCCGCGCGCGGAAAAAAAGCGGCGGTTCAGCCGCGAAAAGCAGCCAGCGCAGGCCTGTCCGCCGGGAGGTGGGTGCGTTCGTGTGCCTGTTTTTGTCGATTTTTACCGTGCTGGGATGCTTCCGGATCGACGCAGCGTTTTTGAATCTGATCTCGTCGCTGTTTCAGGGACTCTTTGGCGCGGGCTTTTACATACTGCCGTTTGCGTTTTTGATGAGCTTTCTTATTTTGCTGCTGCATGACGGAAGGCCCGTTGTGCTGCGCGTGGTGTGCACATTTTTGATCGTGGTGACCATCGGCGCGCTGGTGCAGCTCGTCGGCGGGCAGGACGGCGCGGCTTGGTCCGCGTCAATGCTGACGGAGCTCTGGACAGGAGGCATCGACGGTACGGCGGGAGGTGTGATCGCGGGATTGCTGGCGCAGCTTTTGGAGCTTATTGTCAGCCGTATCGGCGCGGTAATCGTACTGCTGTTCGCGCTGGCGCTGCTGCTGCTCACGAGTCTCAACATGACCGTCACCGGCATCATCACCGCCATCAAGAACCGGCCGCGGCCGGAATATGATCCGCCCAAACGCGAGCATCGCGACCCGGCGGAGGTCATCGTAAACCATGTGGCGGAAAAACGCATCGAGCATGTCGAGCGCAAGCGCTCGAGAGCGGCGGAGTTTGACCTGCCGGTGGACGAGCCGCCGCTGCCGGTCAAAGAGCCTGTCACACAGGAGAAGAAGATCGTCCGCCCGGATGAATTTGTCGCGCAGAGCCGTAAAACGAAGCAGAAGCAGGACGAGACGCCTGCGCCAGAGCAGGAGAAGACCGGGCAGCAGGCAGAATCTGCGCCGCAGGAGCCGGCGGAAAAACTGGACTACAAGCAGCAGTTTGAAAGCCTGCTTGCAGAAGCAAACGGCGCGAAGCCTGCCGCACCGCTGCCGCGCAAGCTGCCGCCGCTCATTCTGGATGAGCCGCAGGCACAAGCGGCTGCCGCACCCGAAGCACCCGCGCCGGCGGCCGGCGGGCTGCCGCCCGTGGAGCCGCAGGAGCCGGCGCGCATCAAAAAAGAAGAGGTGCAGCAGGAAGCGGCAATAATCGCACAGCAGATCGAACAAAAGCCGGAGCCGCCCAAATATCAGTACCCGCCCGTCACGCTTTTAAAGGCCGGAAGCGGCGCGAGCGTGGACGGTACGGACGAGATGCGGCAGAACGCCGACCGGCTGAGCGATACGCTCACGAGCTTCGGCATTGAGGCGCACATCATAAACGTCACGCGCGGCCCTTCGGTTACGCGCTATGAGCTTGAACTCAACCGCGGCGTGAAGCTGTCCAAGGTCACAAATCTGGCCGATGACATTGCGCTTTCGCTCGGCGCTTCGGGCGTGCGCATTGCGGCCATCCCGGACAAGATTTCCGTCGTCGGCATCGAGGTACCGAACCGGCTGGTCTCCACGGTTTTTGCCCGTGAGGTCATTGATTCGCCGGAGTTCAGTAAGAGCAGGTCGAAGATCTCCTTTGCCGTCGGCAAGGACATCGGCGGCAACCGCATCATCGGCGATATCGCAAAGCTGCCGCATATGCTCATCGCCGGCACCACCGGTTCCGGTAAATCGGTGTGTATGAACAGCCTCATCATTTCGCTTCTCTACAAGGCCAGCCCCGATGAGGTCAAGCTCATCATGGTTGACCCCAAAATGGTCGAGCTTGGCGTGTACAACGGCATCCCGCATCTGCTCATCCCCGTTGTGACCGACCCCAAGAAAGCGGCGGGTGCGCTGCAGTGGGCGGTAACGGAAATGATGCGGCGCTACCGGCTGATGGCCGACGCCGGCGTGCGCGATCTGGATTCGTTCAACAAAATGGCTGTTTCGAGCGACGAGTTTGAGAAGCTGCCGCAGGTTGTAGTCGTCATTGACGAGCTGGCCGACCTCATGCTGGTGGCTGCAAAAGAAGTCGAAGAGTCTATCTGCCGCATTGCGCAGATGGGCCGTGCGGCAGGCATCCATCTGGTCATTGCCACGCAGCGTCCGTCTGCGGACGTCATTACGGGCCTTATGAAGGCCAACATCCCGTCGCGTATCGCGTTTGCTGTCGCTTCGGCAATGGAGTCGCGCATTATCCTCGATACGGCCGGTGCGGAAAAACTGGTCGGTAAGGGCGACATGCTCTATGCGCCGCTCGGCCAGGGCAAGCCCAAGCGCGTGCAGGGCTGCTTCATCACTGACGACGAGGTGCAGCAGGTCGTGAACTTTGTCAAAAGGAGCAACACAGCTGAATACTCCGCCGAGGTCATGGCAGAAATCGACAAGAAGGCCAGCGAGAGCGGCAAGCAGCAGCCAGCCGCGGCCGAGCCGGAGCCGTCTGCCTCTGACGGCGATGAGATGATGCCAGCGGCGGTCGAGGTGATCCTTGAGACCGGACAGGCGTCCGTGTCGATGCTGCAGCGCAGGCTGAAGCTCGGCTATGCGCGTGCGGCGCGCATCATGGATGAGATGGAGGAGAAGGGGATCGTCGGCCCGTTTGAAGGCTCTAAGCCGAGGCAGCTGCTGATCACGCGCGAACAGTGGGAGCGCATGAAAGATGGCAGCACCGAGGAATTCAACCAGGCAGTCGAAGAAGAGATCCCGTAAGCGGTATCCTCCCGGCATACGCCGGTGGAAATATACATTGCGTTGCATCCGGCATGGCCGGAGCGACAGCAGGAGGTAATTGTTATGTCCCAAAGAAACGAAACCCACGAAAAGACGAGCAAACTCGTCGGCATGGCGCTGCTCATTGCGATCATCGCTGTGCTGCAGCTGTTTGCCGGCAGCATCAAGATCGGCGTCACGTCGTTCTCGCTTGTGCTGGTGCCCATCGTCGTCGGAGCGATTCTGTATGGCCCGACAGCCGGCGGCATCCTTGGCGGCGTGTTCGGCCTGATCGTGCTGATCGTCGGAATCTCCGGCACCGACCAGTTCACGTTCTTCCTCTGGACGTCAAGCCCGTTCTGGACGGCGGTGACGTGCCTTGGCAAGGGCATCGGCTGCGGTGTGGCCGCAGGCTGGGTGTACCGTGCGCTGCGCGGGAAAAACCAGACGCTGGCCTGCACGCTTGCGGCCATGTCCGCGCCTGTTGTGAACACGGGCATCTTCGCGCTCATCATGTCTACGGTGCTGCGCACCGAGCTGGAGCAGGTTCTCGGCGTTTCCGGCGGCGAGGTCATCAGTGTTCTGTTTTTGACCGTCATTGGCGTCAACTTCCTTGTGGAGTTTGCGCTCAACGCCATCCTCAGCGCTGCGATTGCACGCGTCGTGCAGGTCGTTTCGAAAAAATAGCGGAAAGCTCCTGGTTTGCAGCCGGGAGCTTTTTCTGCCGCTGCATTGCGCTGTTCGACGTGAAAAACCGTTGGTTTTCGTTTGGTTATCCGGAGATTGCGCGACAATGTCCAGCCCGGCAACAAAAAACAACGAAACCGGGCATGGAAAAAAGGATTTTTCGTTGACATCATGACACGGATGCGGTACAATACTGATGAAATCCATACAATTCAACATAATCCCATTTTTGCGCCACATTACAGTCCGCACTGCGGACAAGTCTTGAAAGGAAGATGTAGTACATGAAGACAAAAGCTGTCCGAATCCACGGGAAAATGGATCTGCGCCTCGAGGAGATCGAGCTGCCGCAGGTCGGTCCTGACGACGTTCAGGTCAAGATCATTTCCGACTCCATCTGCATGAGCTCGTACAAGGCTGCCGTTGAAGGCGCCGAGCACAAGCGCGTGCCCGATGATGTCGCGGAGCATCCGACCGTTGTCGGCCATGAATTCTGCGGCGTGATCACCGAGGTCGGTGAGAACTGGAAGCACAAGTATAAGCCCGGCCAGGGCTTCGCCATCCAGCCTGCGCACTTCTACAAGGGCTCGCAGATGGCCCCCGGCTATTCCTATCAGTACTGCGGCGGCGATATGCAGTATGCCAATATCCCCATTGAAACGCTGCTGACTGACAACCTGCTTACCTATGATTCCGACACCTATTTCTACGGCTCTCTGTCCGAACCGATGAGCTGCATCATCGGCACGTTCCACGCGATGTACCACACCCGTCTCGGCAGCTATGTCCATGACATGGGCATCGTCGAGGGCGGCAAGATGGCGCTGCTGGCGTCTGTCGGCCCCATGGGCCTGGGCGCGATCGACTACGCGCTGCACTGCGATCGCCGTCCCAGCCTGCTTGTCGTCACCGATATCGACGATGAGCGTCTGGCCAGAGCCGAGAGCATCTACACCGTTGAGCATGCCAAGAGCCTTGGCATCGAGCTGCACTACGTCAACACGGCCAAGCCCGGCTGCGACACCGCGTACCTGCGCGAGCTGACCGGCGGCACCGGCTATAACGACGTCATCTGCTTCGCGCCGGTTCGTCCGGTCGTCGAGCAGGCGGGCGATATTCTGGGCTTCGACGGCTGCCTCAACTTCTTCGCAGGCCCCACCAACAACCAGTTCAAGGCCGAGTTCAACTTCTATAACGTCCATTATCTCTATACGCATCTGGTCGGCACCTCCGGCGGCAATACAGACGATATGAAGGAAGCCATTGCAATGATGACCAGCGGCAAGATCAACCCCGCTGCCATGGTCACGCATATCGGCGGCCTGAACGCTGTTGTCGACACTACGCTGAACCTGCCGAATATTCGCGGCGGTAAGAAGCTCATCTACACGCAGATCGAGCTGCCGCTGACGGCCATCGCGGACTTTGCAAAGCTGGGCGAGACCGATCCGCTGTTTGCAAAGCTGGCCGAGATCACCGAGCGCCACAACGGTCTGTGGAGCGCAGAAGCTGAAAAGTATTTGCTTGCAAATAAATAAATTCTAAATAGGAGTGAAATAAACATGGCAGAAGGCGTATTGATGCCCAAGGCTGGCATTACAGTCGAATCTTGCATCATCGGCGAGTGGAAGAAGAAGGTCGGCGATCCCGTTGCGGTCGGCGATATCCTCTTCACCTACGAGACCGATAAGGCCGAATTTGAGTGCGAGTCCACTGCGGCTGGTACTCTGATTGACATTTTCTATCAGGAAGGCGACGAGGTTCCGTGCCTTGTCAATGTCTGCGCAATCGGCAATCCCGGCGAAGACACGTCCGCGCTGAAGAACGCAGCCGCTGCGACCGAGGCTCCTGCCGCTGCCGCTCCCGCAGCTGCAGCTGCTGCGCCCGCCGCTGCGGCCAAGCCCGCAGGCCCCTGTGCAGAGGCCGTTATCATGCCGAAGGCCGGTATCACGGTCGAGTCGTGTATCATCGGCGAGTGGAAGAAGCAGGTTGGCGACAGCGTTGCCGTCGGCGATATCCTGTTTACTTACGAGACCGACAAGGCTGAGTTTGAGTGCGAGTCCACCGCGGCCGGCACGCTGCTGGCCAAGTTCTTTGAAGACGGCGACGAGGTACCGTGCCTTGAGAACGTCTGCGCAGTCGGCAACCCCGGCGACGCGTTTGAGTTCCTGAAGCCCGGCGCGGAGGTTCCGGCTCCCGCTGCTGAAGAAGCCGCTGCTCCTGCTGCTGCAGCCGTGGCTGCTGCGCCTGCCGCTGCAAAGGCAGAACTCACCGCCATTTCTCCGCGCGCGATGGCCAAGGCTGTCAGCGCCGGCGTGAACCCCGCCATGGCCACCGGCACCGGCCCCAACGGCCGTATCATCGAGCGCGATATCGACAAGCTGATCGCCGAAGGCGGCGCTGTCTACACCACCGCTGCTGCCGCAGCAGCGCCCGAGACTGAGTTTGAAGACGTCAAGTTCAACGCTGTGCGCAAGGCCACTGCCAAGTCCATGACCAAGAGCCTGTCCACCATGGCGCAGCTCACGCAGCAGTTCTCCTTCGACGCCACGCAGATTCAGGCCTACCGCGCCATGCTCAAGCCGATGGATGCTCCCATGGGCAAGATCAGCCTGAACGACATGGTCATGTATGCCGTGGCAAAGACAGTTCTATCCTGCCCGGATCTGAACGCCAACATGCTCGAGGACAATGTCGTGCGTCACTTCAACCATGTGAATCTCGGCTTCGCCTGCGACACCCCGCGCGGCCTGATCGTCCCCACCATCTTCCACGCCGATGAGATGAGCCTGCTTGAGCTGTCCATGGCCGCGAAGGAACTTGCCGCAGCTGCGCGTGACGGCAGCCTGAGCCCGGACAAGATGCAGGGCGCGACCTTCACCGTTTCGAACATCGGCTCGTTTGGCTGCGAGGCGTTCACGCCTGTCGTGAACCCGCCCCAGACCGGTATTCTTGGCATCTGCAACATCCAGACCAAGATCAAGTCGGCCAAGGACGGCGTGATCGAGACGTATCCGGCGATGGGCCTGTCTTTGACGTTTGACCACAGAGTCCTTGACGGCGCGCCCGCGGCCCGCTTCATGAGCGATCTGTGCAAGAACCTCGAGAACTTCATGACCCTCATGGCCAAGTAAGAGAAAGGAAGGACAATTATGCCGAAATCTTTGTATGTTGATCCGGTAGAAACCCGTGCTGCCGGTACGATCCATTTTGAAGATATTCCCGTCTGCCAGTACAACAAGACTGTCAAGCAGGAGCTGGAAGAGGGCAACTATACCAAGGAAGACCTCATCCGCATCTACCGCGACATGGCCATCTGCCGTGAGTTCGAGCACATGCTCAACCAGATCAAGACCCAGGCGAACTACAACGGCATCGAGACCACCTATCCCGGTCCCGCGCACCTGTCCTACGGCCAGGAGTCTTCCTGCGTCGGCGAAGCGTATCTGCTTGACAAAGACGATATCACCTTCGGCAGCCACCGCAGCCACAGTGAGATCCTCGCCAAGGGCCTGAGCTGCATCCAGAAGCTGTCTGACGATGAGCTCATGAACATCATGCAGAACTTCCTCGGCGGCAAGACGCTGGCGGCCGTCAAGAAGTTTGCCGATACCCCTGATGTCAAGGAGCTGGCCATTCGCTTCCTGCTCTACGGCACGGTCGCTGAGATCTTTGCCCGCGAGAACGGCTTCCATCACGGCATGGGCGGCTCGATGCACGCATTCTTCCTGCCGTTCGGCATTTACCCCAACAACGCCATCGTCGGCGGCTCTGCCACCATCGCGGCTGGCGCGGCTCTGTACAAGAAGAACAACGACAAAAAGGGCGTTGTCGTCTGCAACATCGGCGACGCGTCGCTGGGCTGCGGCCCTGTGTTTGAGGCGCTCAACTTCTCGGCGATGGACCAGTTCAAGACCCTCTGGGAGGAGGGACGCAAGGGCGGCCTGCCGGTCATCTTCAACGTCTTCAACAACGACTACGGCATGGGCGGCCAGACCCGCGGCGAGACCATGGCGTACGACATGCTGGCAAGACTCGGCGCAGGCGTGACCCCCAACCAGATGCACGCTGAGCGTGTCGACGGCTGGAACCCGCTGGCTGTCATCGACGCGTACAAGCGCAAGATGGAGTACATCAAGAATAACGACGGCCCGGTTCTGCTGGACGTTGTGACCTACCGTCTGGTTGGTCACTCCACCTCTGACCAGAATGCCTACCGCTCCAAGGAAGAGATCGAAGCATGGCGCAGCTATGACCCCATTGTCAAGTTCCGCGAAGCGCTGGTTGAAGCTGGCGTTGAGTCCGATGAGTTCTTCGGCAAGCTCCTGCAGGACACCGCCGACCGCATGACCATGATCTGCAAGGCCGCCGACGACAAGGAAATTTCCCCGTACGTCGACTTTGACCAGAATCCCGACTATCTGGCGAACCTGATGTTCTCCAACGAGACTGTCCGTTCGATGGGCGATCCTGACCAGAAGATCAACGTCACCGGCCCGAAGGAGAGCTGCAAGCGCTATACTGATCTTGCCAAGAAGGAGCACTTCGCATTCGACAAGGACGGCAAGAAGTTCTCCGACATGAAGCTCTACAACATCCGCGACGCGCTGTTTGAGCCGCTGTTCAACAAGTACTATGAAGATCCCACGCTCGTCGCCTACGGCGAAGATGTGCGTGACTGGGGCGGCGCATACGCGGTCTACCGCGGATTGATGGACGTTATCCCGTACTCCAGACTCTTCAACTCCCCGATCTCCGAGGCCGCTATCGTCGGCACCGCTGTCGGCTACTGCATGTGCGGCGGCCGCGCCGTGGTTGAGCTGATGTACTGCGACTTCCTGGGCCGCGCCGGCGACGAGGTGTTCAACCAGATGTCCAAGTGGCAGTCCATGTCCGCCGGTATTTTGAAGATGCCGATGATCCTGCGTATGTCCGTCGGCGCCAAGTACGGCGCACAGCACTCGCAGGACTGGGTTGCCATCGTCTCGCATATCCCCGGCCTGAAGGTCTTCTTCCCGGCCACCCCGTACGAGGCCAAGGGCATCATGCAGGCCGCGCTCAACGGCACCGATCCCTGCGTCATCTTTGAGTCGCAGAGAATCTACGGCAAGGGCGAGGAGTTCCATGAGGGCGGCGTGCCCGCAGAAGAGTATGAGTGGGTTCCCGGCGCGGTCAACAAGGTCCGCGACGGCAAGGACGTCACCATCCTCACCATCGGTGCAACGCTCTACCGTGCATATGACGCTGCCAAGACGCTGAGCGAAAAGTACGGCCTTGAGGCTGACGTTATCAATATGCCGTCTCTGGTGCCGTTGGATTACACCGACATCATCGCTTCCGTCAAGAAGACCGGCCGTGTGGTTCTGGCTTCCGACGCCTGCGCGCGCGGTACGTTCCTCAACGAGATTGCACAGAATATCTCCACGCTCTGCTTTGACTATCTCGATGCGCCTCCCGTTGTTGTCGGTGCGCGCAACTGGATCACGCCGCCGCACGAATTCGACAAGTACTTCTTCCCGTATTCCGAGTGGATCATCGATGCGATCAACGCCCGCCTCATTCCGCTGCCCGGCTACGTCTCCACGACCACGCCCGACGACGCTGAGGTCATCCGCCGCAACAAGCTGGGTGTGTAAGCATGGACCCGCAGAAGATTCGCGCCGTGGTTTTTGATCTCGACGGGACGCTTCTGGATACGCTGCAGGATATCGGTGCAGGTGCCAATGTGGCCCTGCACCGTTCCGGCTTTCCGGAGCATAACCGCGCTGAGTACCGGCGTTTCGTCGGCCACGGCATCCGCACGCTGTTCAGTCAGGCGCTGCCTGCCGGGCAGAATACGCCCGAGATCATTGACCGCGTGCTCGTGGACTATCAGGGTTATTACCCGGAGCACTGCACGGTGCACACCGTATTTTTCCCCGGCGTAGCGGAAATGGTCAAAAAAATGTACGCGGCGGGCTATACGCTCGGCGTGCTGTCGAATAAGACGGAGCGTACAACGCTCAAAATCATTCACCATTTTTTCCCCGGCGATCCTTTCTCGCTCATCTGGGGCAACAACGGCACAAGGCCGCTCAAGCCCGCGCCTGACGCAGGGTACATGCTGCTCGAGGAATTGGGCGTAAAGCCCGGGGAAGTGCTCTACATCGGAGACGGCGACACGGATATGGAGTTTGCGTCAAAGATGGGCTTTTTTGCGCTTGGTGTGACTTGGGGCTACCGTGACCGGGATGAACTGATCGCGGCGGGAGCCGACATGCTGGCCGACTCCACGGCGGAAATTGAAGCGCTGCTGCACTTATGAGCAAACAACACCGGCATACGCGATGCGTATGCCGGTGTTTTGCAATTACTTACTTTTTGCCGACGAACAGCAGGTGATTGCTCATACCGAGCATCTCCGGCTTTTCGCAGATATAGAAGTGATAGCGCAGATACTGCGCGTAGCTTTCTTCATCCATGGCGTTGATCTTGTCCTCAAGCAGCTCGCTCACACCGTCGGATGCGACCTCTTTGATGATCCTCACGCCGCCCATGCGCAGCATTGTGCGGCATTCGTCCACTGTATGGAACACAAAAGGGAAGTCCCCAAGGGCAAAGGTTCTTTTGTCGTAATCGCCGTTTACAAAATAGTCCGGCCGGTTGAAAAACTCAGTCAGGATCACAAAGTCGTTGGAGATGAACGCGAAGAAGAGCGTCCCATCCGGCTTGCAGACGCGTCTGGCTTCGGCAATGCACTTCTGCCGGTCGGACTCGCTGTGCAGGTGGTAAAGCGGCCCAAACAGCAGTACCGCGTCGAACGATTCATCCGCGTAGCGGCCGAGATCGACAGCGTTGCCCTGTACCAGATCAATTTTGTCCCCGGGGCGGAGTTTTTCGCGAAACGCGCGGATATTGTTGTCTGCCAGTTCCAGAGCGGAGACTTTATAGCCCTTTCTGGCAAAATATAAGCTGTATTCGCCCGCACCCGCGCCGATGTCCAATATTTTTGCGCCGGGTGTGAGATACTGCTCGATATAGCGGGTTGTCGTCAGAAACTCCACGCGCGCGGCCCTGGAACGGTTCAGACGGGTATCTTCATTGAAGAAGTCATACGTTTTGTTGATTCTCTCCAGCTCGTCCGGGATTTTGTATACGTCAAAAATGTCCATGCCGCGCCTCCTTTTTATTTCTGCAGCAGCGCGATGCCGGCCTCCACACGGCGGATGGATTCGTCCTTGCCCAAGAGCGCGCACAGCTCGGTCGCGCCGCCCGGGGTGGACGCCTTGCCCGATACTGCAACACGAAGCGGCCAGAGAACGATGGCGTTCTTCACGCCCTTTTCTGCCGCGAGCGCGACGAGCGCGTCATACAGGCTCTCGTTTGTCCACGTGTCCAGCGATTGCAGCACGTCGAGCGACCACTTGAGCGATTCAAGCGAGTTTTCCAGCGTCGTCTTTGATTTCTTGTGCACATACAGCGCCGTGTCGTAATCCGGCAGCCTGTCCAAAAAGTCCACGCGCTCGGCAAGGTCGCTCAGCACCTCGCAGCGCGAGTGCACCAGCGCGGCCACAGCGTGCAGGTCGATGGCGGGATTGGTCACTGCCTTTTTGAGATACGGCTCAGCCTTGGCGAAGAACGCCTCCGGCGAGAGCTTTTTCATATACTCCGCGTTCATCCAGCGCAGCTTGTTGATATCAAACACGGCGGGGGACTTTGAGATGCCGGAAATATCAAAGACTTCAGCCAACTCCGGGAGCGTAAAGAACTCGCGCTCGGCAAGCTCCCCCTTGGGCGACCAGCCCAGAAGTGCCACATAGTTGAGTACCGCTTCGGTGAGATACCCTTCGTTGATGAGATCCTCATAGCTGGGGTCGCCGTGGCGCTTGGACATCTTGTGCTGCGCGTCACGCATGACAGGCGAGCAGTGCACATACGTCGGCACGTCCCAGCCGAATGCCTCATACAGTAGATTGTACTTGGGCGCAGAGGACAGGTACTCACTGCCGCGCACAACATGCGTGATGCCCATGAGGTGGTCATCCACCACATTTGCAAAGTTGTAGGTGGGAAGACCGTCGGATTTGAGCAACACCTGATCTTCCAATTCCTTGTTTTCCACCGTGATGTCGCCAAACGACGCGTCGTGGAACGTCGTCGTGCCCTCGGTGGGAATTCTCTGGCGAATGACGTAAGGCACGCCCGCGGCCTTCTTTGCCAGCGCCTCGTCAAGCGGCAGCTCGCGGCATGCGCAGACGTGCTTTTTGATCTGCTTCGGATCGGCATCGTCCGATTCTTCTTCGTCCTCCTTCTGGCAGAAGCAGTAATATGCACCGCCGCGCTGAACGAGAAGTTCGGCGTATTTTCCAAACAGGGCACGCCGCTGTGACTGCACATACGGCCCCACGGGGCCACCGATATCGGGGCCCTCGTCATGCGTCAGACCGCACTCGGCCATCGTCTTATAGATCACGTCGACCGCGCCATCGACAAGCCGGCCCTGGTCGGTATCTTCAATGCGCAGGATGAACGTACCGCCATGGCGGCGGGCGATCAGCCAGGTATACAGCGCCGTGCGCAGATTGCCGACGTGCATATAGCCCGTTGGGCTGGGCGCGAAGCGCGTGCGAACCTTTCCCTTGGGAATGCGCGCTTCCATTTCTTCAAAAAAATCCATGCGGGATGCCTCCGTTTCTCAATTTCGCGTACTATTGTATATTTTCTTTGCCCCCGCGTCAATGATTTATTGCGAAATCTTGCGGTTTGTGGTAAGATAGCTTCACCTATGGAAATATGACAAAAGAGGGTTTCACCATGGAACAGAAAAAACGCATTTTTTCAGGCATTCAGCCGAGCGGCGATCTGACGCTGGGTTCGTACATGGGCGCGATTCGGAACTGGGTCGCGCTGCAGGAGGAGTATGACTGCCTGTACTGCATTGTCGACATGCACGCCATCACCGTCCGGCAGGTGCCGGCCGATCTGCGCAGAAGAAGTCTGGAGCAGTTGGCGCAGTATATTGCCTGCGGTCTCGACCCGGAGAAGAATATCATGTTCATCCAGAGCCACGTGCCGCAGCACGCTGAGCTTGCTTGGGTGCTGGGATGCTATACGCAGTTCGGTGAACTCAGCCGCATGACGCAGTTCAAGCAGAAGTCGCAGCAGCACGCCGATAACATCACGGCTGGTCTGTTTACCTATCCCGTCCTGATGGCGGCGGATATTCTGCTGTATCAGGCGGATCTTGTCCCTGTGGGTGAGGATCAGAAGCAGCATGTTGAGCTCTGCCGTGACATTGCCACGCGCTTCAACTTCTCGTTCTCCGACACCTTTACGCTGCCTGAGCCGTTTATCCCGAAGCTCGGCGCGCGCATCATGAGCCTTGGAAATCCTGAAAACAAGATGTCGAAGTCTGATCCCGACGGCTGCGTGTATCTGATGGATAAGCCCGAGGACATTATGCGTAAGTTCAAGCGCGCCGTGACCGACTGCGAGACGGCCGTGCGCTTTGACCGCGAGAACAAGCCCGGTATCTCGAATCTGCTCACCATCTACTGCGCCGCGACGGGTAAGACACTGGAGGATGCGGAGGCAGAATTCAAGGATCAGGGCTACGGCGTGTTCAAGCCTGCCGTGGGCGAAGCCGTTGTGGAGCTGGTGCGCCCAATCCGTGAAGAGGCGGCGCGTTTGCTCAGCGATAAGGCGTATCTTGAGAGCATCTACAAACAGGGCGCAGAGCGCGCCAGTGCGCTGGCAAACAAAACGCTGCGCAAGGTCTATAAAAAGGTGGGCTTCGTCGCCCGCTGAGGGAGGGATTTCATGACGACCCGTACTGCGGTTTTCATGCTGCTGGCAATGGCTGTGGCGGCGGTGGTGTCTTTTGCGTCCACACCGCTGGTCAAGACGCTGGCATATAAGGTCGGCGCAATCGACGTGCCGAAGGATAACCGGCGCATGCACAAGGTGCCCATCCCGCGTTTAGGGGGACTGGCGATTTTTCTCGCGTTTCTGCTGTCGGTGCTCGTGTTTGCCGAGATCGACCGGCAGATGCAGGGAATCCTGCTCGGCGCGGTGATGATCGTGATTTTGGGCGTGATGGACGATATCATGGCGCTCAAGGCGCTGCCGAAGCTGCTGGTGCAGATCGCGGCGGCCGGCGTTGCAGTGTATCACGGGTGTGTGATTCAGTTTTTCTCGAACCCGAACGTCTTTTCTGAGATCACATATATCAATCTCGGCTGGCTGTCTTACCCGGTGACGATCATCTGGATCGTCGCCATCACGAACGCTGTTAATTTTATTGACGGCCTCGACGGTCTGGCTGCAGGCGTGTCGGCCATTTCCACCGCAGCGCTGACGGTGATTGCGCTGATGGTGGCCGAGACGAATGTGGCGATCATCCTTTCCGCGCTTTTCGGTGCGTGTCTCGGCTTTTTGCCGTACAATATGAATCCGGCCAAGATCTTTATGGGCGATACCGGTGCGACGTTTCTGGGCTTCATGCTCGCGACGTTGTCGGTCACGGGCCTGTTCAAAATGTACGCAATTATCTCGTTTGCGGTGCCGTTTCTGATTCTCGGTGTGCCGATTTTTGATATCTGCTTCGCTTTTCTGCGCCGCATCGCAAAGGGGCAGAGCCCCATGACGGCCGACCGCGGCCATTTCCACCACCGGCTCATCGACATGGGCTTTTCGCAGAAGCAGTCGGTAGCCATCGCGTATATGCTGACGGCCATTCTTGGTCTGGCCGCTGTGCTGCTCACGTCTTCCGGCGAATTGAAGGCGCTGATTCTGATCGGCGCGATCTTTGTCGTCGGCGCGATCGGCGTGAAGCTGATTTTCGCCGCGCGCGACACGTCCGCCGCTGCAAAGAGCGAGGCGGACACGCAGACGCCGCCCGTGCAGCCGCAGCAGCCGGAACAGGCGCCGCAGGAGGAGCAAAACAATGACGAAACTTAACATCATGTCGATTTTCGGCACGCGGCCGGAGGCAATCAAAATGGCGCCGCTCGTCAAGGAGCTGGCGCGCCATGAGGGGCTGCAGAGTATCTGCTGCCTGACCGGGCAGCACCGTGAAATGCTCGACTCCGTGATGCAGATCTTTGACCTGCAGGCGGACTTTGACCTCAACATCATGGAAAAACAGCAGACGCTGTCTACCATCACGACCAAGACCATTCTTGGCATGGAGCGCGTTTTTGAAGCGTGTAAGCCGGATCTGGTGCTTGTCCACGGCGATACGTCCACGACGTTTGCCGGCGCTCTGGCCGCGTTCTATCATAAAATTCCAGTGGGGCACGTGGAAGCGGGCCTTCGTACGTGGGATAAGTATTCGCCGTTTCCCGAGGAGATGAACCGGACGCTGGTGGGCGATATTGCCGAGCTGCATTTCTCCCCGACGAAGGCCAATGCTGAAAATCTCCGGCGCGAGGGCATTTCGGGCGAGATCTTCATCACCGGCAACACGGCTATCGACGCAATGAGATATACCGTCCGCGACGGTTTCTGCTTCTCGGAGCCGCTTTTGAACGAGCTGGACTTTGCGCACAGGCGCGTCATCGTCGTCACCTGCCACCGCAGGGAGAACTACGGCCAGCCGATGCACGACATCATGCACGCAATCCTTGATGTGGTGAGCGCGCACGACGACGTGGAGGTCGTCTACCCCGTGCATCTGAGCCCCGTGGTGCGCCAGTGCGCGCAGGAGATTCTCGGCCGGCACGACAGAATCCATCTGATCGACCCGCTGGATGTCGAGCAGATGCACAATCTGATCGCGCGCTGCTATATGGTCATGACTGACTCCGGAGGACTGCAGGAGGAAGCGCCTGCGCTGGGCAAGCCTGTCCTTGTCATGCGCCGCGAGACCGAGCGGCCTGAAGCTGTAGCGGCAGGTACTGCGCGGCTGGCCGGCGTGGAGCGCGAAGTCATCGCGCAGATGGCCGGGGAACTGCTTGACAGCCCTGCCGCTTACGCCAAAATGGCGAAAGCCGTCAACCCCTACGGTGACGGCAGCGCCTGCGCGCGCATCGCGCAGGCGATCGAATGGCGCTTTGGCCTTGCGGCCGGGCGGCCTGCGGATTTTTCCGCACAGGGATAACTGACTTTTACAGGAAGGGCGGTGACGGCCATGGAGGAGCATAGGCAGGCGCTGCGCAGGGCGGTCATCGTCACTGCGGTGGTGCTGGCTGTGACTGTGCTGCTGGTCGTGCTGTTTCTCGGCAGCTCCAGAAAAGACACGCACGAGTCCATCACGCTGCCGGATGCGCCGGTGAGCGCGGCGGAGGAAGAGCCGCCCGCCGAGCCGGAGCAGAATCTGTTCGCCGAGATTACGCGTGAGAACGTGCAGGACGTGCTGCGCAGCCTTGCGCGTCCGTCGTCGTATTATCAGAAGCTGACCATCCTGAACTATGCCGATGGCAGCGCCCGCCAGCAGCAGGCAGACATCTGGCGCAGCGGTGAGCTGCTGCGCGCGGATGTGTCGGATGAGACCGGCGTGAAATCCATTCTCACCGACGGGAAAACGCTCTATGTCTGGTATGACGGCGATGAGATGCCGCTTTCGCTGCCGCTGCGCGAGACGCTAAGCACTGATGCGCTGATCGGTATTCCGACATATGAAACGATCCTTTCGCTCGACCCTGCGCAGATCGGCAGCTCGGATTTTGTGACGCTGGAGGATCAGTCGGAGCTTGCATGCATTTATGTCAGCTTCACAAACAGCGGCTGCACACAGTATTACTGGGTCGATGTGGCAAGCGGTCTTTTGTGCCGTCAGACCATGCTGGTTGCTGACGCGCCCGTGTATACCATGCAGCAGATACAGCTCGACATTCTGATCGACGGCGACGAGACGCTCTCCGGTGCGTTCTGCCTGCCTGACGGGTCTGAGCCGTTTTCGTAGGCTACAGCAGCAAAAACGCCGCGATGGTGACAAGCACCGTCAGCGTGTCGTCTTCCTCGCTGTCAACAAGCAGTAACAGTACAATCAGAAGCGCCAGAAGATCACCCAGATCGATGCCGCGCGGCAGGAGCCTGCGCAAAATGTGCTCGTTTGTGCGTTCCGGGCAGGCGAGCGGCGCTTCACAGACGGGCTGTGGTTCCTGCTTTGGCGGCGGACAGGGGCCTTCTTCCCGCGGCGGCTCGGGCTGCGGCGTACGCGGAGGCTGTGGCGGACGGTCGTCGACAATGGTTCGCTGAAACGTACCGTTCGCTCCGGGTATGTATCGGTTATACATGGCGCCTCCTTTCAGCGTTTTTGATGGCTTTCTGCGCCGCGCAGCGCAAATTCGGCAAGGTGTGTCAGCCTTGCGATCTGCATCGCGCGGTCAATTTTTTCCCGTTTCTCGGGCTTTAAAAATGGCTTGAGCGCGCACAGAAGGTTTTCCTGCTTGCGGTCGAGCTTTCCGGCTTCCAGCAGCGCGCCGACCGGTATTTCCGGCGGCTGCTGCGGCATGGCGGCCGGTTGTGCCTGCGGTGCTTCCGTCTGCGGCGGATCGGGGCCTGTCTGCGCAGCTTCCGGCGGCGCGCCAAGCCCCAGCGATTTGGCCAGATTGAAGATGCCCTGCAGTTGGGCCGGATCCTGTAAAATCGCGGTCAGCTTCTGCTCAAAATCATCCATGGCTAGCCCTGCTTTTCGTTCAGTTTCGCAATCAGCTGCTGTGCCTGCGGCGACTGCATCACGGGCGACAGGAGCTGCTGCGCCAGGGCGTAGTCGCCTGCGCGCATGGCCTGCGCGGCCTGACGCAGCGCAGCGCCGCCGTCGCGGCTTAACAGCTGCAGCAGCTTCTGACCTTCGGGCGAACCGAGCACGCGGCGAATCTGCTGCTCGGAGAAGGGCAGACCCCCGTTGGAAGTGTTTTTGTAGTCCATCACGCAACCTCCCATTTCATTCTTCCTTATTTTATGCACATCGCTGCACGCAGGTGATTGGTTTGAAGATACTTGTTTTTTCGGATTCACACGGCTCCATCGGTAATATGTATGACGCGACTTTGCTCCACATGCCGGATACGGTTGTACATCTGGGCGACCACATTTCCGACGCGAATGATCTTTCCTATGCACTGCCGGATGTGGAGGTTCTGCGCGTGCCGGGAAACTGCGACTATGCCAGCATCCAGCAGCCAAGTATTCTCACCGAACTCGGCGGCGTGCGCATGTTTCTGACGCATGGGCACTTATTCGGCGTAAAGCAGGGTACGCAGCGGCTGCTTGCGCAGGCGAAGACGCTTGGCGCGCAGATCGCACTCTTCGGCCATACGCACCGGGCGCTGTGCGAGCAGTGCAGTGGCGTGTGGCTGCTCAATCCCGGCACGTGCGGCAGGTTCGGCAGGGCCAGCTACGGCGTGATCGAGATTGTGCCTGACGGCAGCTTTACCTGCCGGATTGAAGATTTCGATTGATTTTGCTGTCTTCTGTCGTATAATAATAGACGTAGAATATTCCAAACGGAGGAAATCAGATGCTTCTTGCTATCGATATTGGCAACAGCAATATTGTCCTCGGCTGCATCGAAGGCCACACGATCGTGCACGAGGCAAGGCTTGCCACCGATCTCATCAAAACATCAGACCAGTACTGCATGGATTTAAAAAACCTGCTGTCGCTGTATGATATCGACCGCACGATGATTGAAGGCGTTATTATTTCGTCTGTCGTACCGCCGGTTCTGAATTCGTTTAAAACGGCCGTCATGAAGCTGACCGGTATCAAGCCCATGGTGGTTGGCCCCGGCATCAAAACCGGGCTTAACATCCTGATGGACAACCCCGCGCAGATCGGCAGCGACCTTGTTGTCGCATCGGTCGCGGCGCTGCGCGAATATCCTGCACCCATCATCATCATCGACATGGGCACGGCGACCACCATGTGTGTCATTGACGCCAACCGCGCGTACATCGGCGGCTGCATCTGCCCGGGCGTTCGCATCTCGTCCGAGGCGCTCACCGCAAGAACCGCGCAGCTGCCGGGAATCAGCCTGGAGGCGCCGAAGCACGCCATCGGAAAAAATACTGTCGACAGCATGCAAAGTGGTATCATGCTTGGTGCGGCCTGCATGCTCGACGGCATGATCGGGCGTATGGAAGAGGAGCTGGGCCAGCCGGCCACGGTGCTCGCCACAGGCGGCATTGCCCGTTTCGTCATTCCCATGTGCCGGCGGAAGGTCATCTATGACAGAAATCTTCTGCTCAAGGGTCTGATGTTCCTATATGAGAACAACAAAAAGAACTGAAGAAGATGTGGTGAAATGTGTGAACAAACGCCCGCTCCCTTTCTCCCTCCCGCGCAGCTGCGTCGGCTGACACGCGCACTGGACACGCCGTTCTACCTCTATGACGAAAAGAGCCTGCTGGCAAACGCACAGGCTCTTTTTACGTCTTTTTCGTGGAATCCGGGCTTCCGGGAGTATATGCCGCTGCGGCGGTGCAAAAATCCCGCGCTGCTCCGATTGCTGCGTGGGGCAGGCTGCGGCGCGCTGTGTACTGATCTTGCGCAGCTGCAACTGGCGGAAGCATGCGGCTTTTCCGGCGAGCAGCTGCTTTATGCGCCGCTTCGCCGCCATGACGCGGCCGGGGCGCTTGCCTTCCGGCTCGATGCGACATGGGTTCTTGACGGCGTGTATGTTCTGCCGCCTCTGCCGCCGGAGCGCGTGATTCTGCGCTGGAACCCAGGCGGGAAGCTGCGCGCTGACGGCAGGACGCTGGCGAACTTTGACCGCATCAAATCCGGCATGCGTGATCAGGAGATATTGGACATGGTATGCCGCTTTGCCGCGCAAAATACCAGCATCGGTCTGATGCTCTCGGCGTGCGGGAACTGTCTTGATCCCGGGTATTATCCTGCCGTGGCAGAGGCGCTGTTCACCATGGCTGTAAAAATCCGGGAGCAGACCGGCGTCATGATCTCGTCGTGCAATCTCTCCGGCGGTTTCGGCGTGTCCAGCCGCCCGGGATATGCCTCGCCTGAGCTCAAGACGGCGGCGGAAAACATCCATGCGCTTTTCGATGCAGTTCTCGTCCCTGCGGGGCTTGGAGAGGTGCAGCTTCAGACGGCGCTTGACCGGTATCTGCTCTGCAGCGCCGGCGTGCTTGTGACAAGCGTTATGGCGCTGCGGGAACGTGAGATGCCGACATGCATCGTAGATGCGGTCTTTGAACAGTCGGCGCTCTCGGGAAGCTACCATCCTATTTCCGCGCTGGCCTGCAGACCCAAGAGCGAGCCGGGTCTTTTCTGCGTAGTCGGCTGTCAGGACGTGCTGCGAGGCGGGCTTGGCGAGGGCTGCGTGCTGCCGCAGCTGCGCCCCGGCGACAGGCTTCTGGTGCACATGGCGGGCTTTGACGAGATTCCCGGCGATACGCCGGTGTATCTGCTGCGCGCCACCGGCGCTTTGGAGCCGGTGTGATTCAAAGCATGCTCACCGTCAGTCCCACGCAGAACAGCACGCATACACCGATGGCAGCGGTGACGAGCAGTTCAACGGCGGCGAGCACGTTGCGCCGCAGCTCCGCCGCGCGAGAACGGAGCGGCGCGCGCGTTTCACGTGCGGCTGCAGTGGTGCAGACAGATTCGGGCTGGTAGAGGCTGAGTTCGATAACCTTGTGATACATGGCGGTACCTCCTTGTAAGTTATGAGTGGATTATACTGCCTGATATGTCCAATAATATGGACATATAAATTTGAAAGGAGTACGGTATGGAAGAATTTTATCTGCAATCAAACGGCGGCGGAAAGTTACACTGTGCCGTCTGGCGCACCAATCAGACGCCGCGTGCGGTGGTACAGCTCGTGCACGGCATTGCCGAGCACATCGGCCGATATGACCATTTTGCGCGCTATCTCGCTGAAAATGGATTTATCGTGGCGGCTGAGGATCATATGGGACACGGCGGCTCAATCGGGGAAGACTGCGTCAAGGGCTATTTCTCGGGCGGCTGGATGACGGCCGTGGCCGATGTGAAGCTGCTGTGCGAGCACATGAAAGCGGAATATCCCGGGCTCTCGTACTACATCCTGGGCCACAGCATGGGCTCGTTCCTGCTGCGGACGTACCTGTATACGTATCCCGGCACCATCGATGCGGCGATCATCTCCGGCACGGGCTGGGAACCGTCCGCGGTGATCAGGGCGGGGCTTGCCGCCTGCAAGCTCGAACAGCTGCGGCTGGGGGAGAAACGCACGAGTCCGATTCTGACAAAGCTGATGTTCGGCTCGTACAACAAACCCTTTGCGCCGGTGCGGACAAAAGACGACTGGATCTGCAGCGATCCCGCCGTGGTCGATGCGTATACGGCCGATCCGCTGTGCGGCTTTGATGCTACAATCGGCTTGGCGCGCGATATGCTCACCGGCATCGAAATGAATGAGATGCGTGAAAACCTTCTGAAGATGGACAAGCTGCTGCCGCTGCTGTTTGTCTCCGGCGGCAAAGACCCTGTCGGCGGGATGTCCAAGGGCGTGCTGCGCTGCATCGACGCGTTCAAGCGTGCCGGAATGCGGAAAATTACCATCCGGATCTATCCCGAAGGGCGGCATGAGATGCTCAACGAGGTCAATCGCAACGAGGTCTACCAGGATATTCTGAACTGGCTGCTGCAGCTCTGAGCAAAAGAACGGAAAACCACCCGGAAATTCCTTCCGGGTGGTTGCATTTTGTTTCTAAATCTGTTATAATTGTTTTAATTTTGTAACCAGTGAAAGGAGTGTGTCAGAATGGCAAGACGATTTTTCGCATGTTTGCTGTTTGCGGCGGTGATACTGGGCGCGTTTTGCGCGACGGCTGCCGCCGATGAAACTGACAGCTGGTATGAATACTCCGAGGCAATGGCTGGTTCCGGCGCCACGTGGAGCTTCCCGGATGTGGATGTGGGCGAATGGTTCTATGACGACGTGATGGCGCTTGCGTCCTCCGGCGTCATCGGCGGCTTCCCTGATGGAACCTTCCGCCCGGGCGGCACGGTCACGACCGGTCAGGCGCTCAAGATGGTTTTGCTTGCCGTCGGCTATGCCGAACCTGCGCCCGTTGCATCCCACTGGGCGCGCGGTTATCTGGATCTGGCGCTGGAAGAGGGAATCCTGCAGCGCGGTGAGATCACCGATCTGGACGTGAGTATCAGCCGCCAGCTGCTGGCGACGGTTGCAGCAAGGGCCATGCAGGCGGAAAGAACCTCTGAGCGGTATTCATTTTCTGACGCGCAGAATGACGACGTGCAGGCGCTGGCTGACTGCGGCATCATCGGCGGATATACCGACGGCACGTTCCGTCCGAATAATTCGCTCACGCGCGCGGAGCTCTCCGCTATTGTGCACCGCATCCTGACGCACCGGCAGCTGAGCGGCGCAGAGGCAGACCCCAACCAGATCGAGCTGCGCACAACAGAAACGGGTGTGGAATTCATCAAGGCACGCGAGGGATTCACTGCCACGGCCTATTGGGATTATTCGCAGTATTCCATCGGCTACGGCACGCGGTGCGAGAAAAATGAGTATCCGGGCGGCATTACCACCGAGCAGGCCGACGTGCTGTTGCGGCTGAAGCTGCAGCAGATTGAAGCAACGCTGGACGCTTTTCTGGAGCAGAACGGCGTCGAGCTGAACGACGCACAGTACGACGCGCTGGTTTCCTTTACATACAACGTCGGCGCGACGTGGATGAACCCCAGCTACCGCCTGTCTTCGTTGCTGGCCGAAGGTGATTATACCGACAACGAGCTGGCCTGTGCGGTCGGCATCTGGTGCCACGTGACCATCGACGGCAAGGCCGTGATCCACAACAGCCTGATCAACCGCCGCATGCTCGAGCTCAAGCTGTTCCTCTACGGCGATTATACTGGCAAGGATTCGCCCGATTTTTGTTATCTTATCCATATGACAGACAAGGGCAGCGTTGAGGTTGACGTTGCCATGTATGAAAAGGGCAGCTTCTATGATCCACTGTTTGACGCCAGCTGCGATGGCGACGTGTTTGTCGGCTGGGCGACAGAGTACGGCGACGTCATTACACCGGATACCGTGGTGACGGAAAATTTGACGGTCTACGCACTCTGGCAGAGCGAGAACCCGGATATGGTTGCGCCCGTGTACGACGGTGGCGATGAAGGCTGGCGCGGCGGCTGGTATGACGGGGAAGACGGCGGGAACGACTGAGGATAATTAAGTCCGGATTATTGGACAGATAGTCGTATATACTGCAGATAGTTAACCGAAAGGGGAGACCGTCATGCAGTACCGGTTCAAAAATGTCAGAGGCCATATCGAGGTCTACGGCGCAAGGGGAGAATTCCTGTTTTCCGCCGACAACGAGGCCGAGGCCAGAGCCATGCTGGAGGAATAAGATGAACATACAGATCTTCGGAACGTCCAAGAGCTTCAATACAAAAAAGGCAGAGCGCTACTTCAAAGAGCGCAGAATCAAATTCCAGTCCATTGACGTTGTGAAATACGGCATGTCTGGCGGCGAATTTGACAGCGTCCTGCGCGCGGTAGGTGGGATCGACGAGCTGATCGACTGGGAGCTCAAACACCCGGATATCGATCTGATGCGCTACATGGACGATGCGCGCGCCAAGAAGGATAAGGTTTTCGACAATCCGAAGCTGATGAAACTGCCTGTTGTGCGCAACGGGCGCAAGGCCACCGTGGGCTACTGTCCCGAGGTCTGGGCAAACTGGGAATAAGAAAAAATGCCGTGCGGCGCAGAGCCCTGCGCCGCACGGCGTTTATTCTTCCTCTACATCCGGCATGTTTTTCGCCCAGATTTGAAAATCCGCATCTTTCGGCAGTCCCTGCGCAATCGCGGGAAAGAAGTTGCCGGTGTCAGCGGTGCGCTGGATCTCGTAGGTGCCATACTGGTTTACCATGTCAAAGCAGTTTTCTGCGTTGCCGGGGAAGGCATTTATCTGCGGTGCAATTTCATATGGCAGCCGGCTCTTGGGTGTACGGTCTGTTTTTTTCTTCGTCATGGAATCACCTCTGAGATAGTATGCGCATCGGACGCGAAAAAATAATTTGATAAATATCAAAATAGTTCTTGACAGCGGGCACTGTATGCTGTATCTTTTAATTAGACAAATATCTAATCAAAAAAGGAGAGGGTATGATGACAGCATATCTCGACTATCTCGACGCATCGGCAGATAAGCTGCAGGCTGAGGCGCGTGCGCTGCTGGCGGCCAGCCGGGCGGACGAGGCGAATTTCGTCAAGATCAGGATCAACATCTTCGGTGTATGCAAAACCGTCTATGAGACGCTCCAGCGCGCAACAGAGCCCGCGCAGTTTGAGCAGGCATATCTGGCCAAGCTGCGGCAGCTGTCAGACAGCTGGCAGGCGGCGTATGACAAGGCAAAAATGCATGACGACGCAGAAAAGCTGCTGATCGAGGAGATCAAGCTCAAAATGCTGCAGAAAATCAAGCTGCAGTATCTGGAATTGAGGAGGAAAGGCCATGCAGGAAGCTGATGCGATCAAGCTGTTCAAATGTCTGTCCGATCAGTCGCGACTGCAGATTTTAAAGTCGCTTTTGCAGGAGGATATGTACGTCGAGCGGCTTGCTGGCCGGCTGGCGCTTACGCCGGCGACCATCTCATTCCACCTGAAAAAGTTGGAGGATGCGGGCGCGGTCACCTCGCGCAAGGAGCAGTATTACACCATGTATTCCATCCGTAAGGAGGTCTTTTCCGCGCGCATCATCGATATTATCCGGGAGCAGTCAAGCGAAGCAGACGCGCAGGCGCAGCGTGAACAGGAATACCGGCGCAAGGTTATCACCACATTTTTTGAATACGGCAGGCTCAAGGCCATCCCGGCGCAGCGGAAAAAGGAGTGCATCTGCCTTGAGGAAATTGCCTCGCACTTTGACGTGGGCAGGCCGTATGACGAAAAAGAGGTCAACGCCATCATCCGTGAGATCTTTGATGATTACTGCACCATCCGCCGCGATATGATCTCCGAGGGCATCTTTTCCCGTGAGGGCAGAACCTATACACGTGTGAAGTAGGTGAGAAGATGGAACGCGAGGAATTGAAGCGCATGCAGCTGCAGAATCAATATCTGCTTGCACCTGTGCCTGCGCTGACGGCTGTAAGCGACCTATGCGGAATACAGGCGCAGTTTCTGACAAACGCGCTGCACGCCGTTTCTATCCGCGCAGGCGGCGCGCCAGATACCGGCGGATTGGTGAAAAGCTGGGCGATGCGTGGTACGATGCACGTTTTTGCAGAAGCCGATCTGCCGCTCGTTCTGCACGGGGGCAGGACGCATTTCCTGCGCCCGTGCGACACAATGCTGGACGACGCATACTGCACGGCCGACCGCAAGCGCGAGCTGGCGGACTTGCTTCTTAGCTGTATCGACAGAGGAATATGCGAGCGTGAGGCGCTGAAACAGGCGCTCTTTGCCGAAGGCATGCGTGAGGAAGAAGCCAAAAGTGCGTTTGACCCATGGGGCGGTCTCATCCGCGCGCTGTGTGAGAAGGGCGAAATCTGTCATCTGGTGCAGGAGAAGAAGGCATACCGCCGCTGCCCGCTTTTTACGCCCATGGAAAAGCATGCGGCGGAGGTGGAACTGGCAAGACGGTACTTCACGCACTACGGACCTGCAACAATTAAGGACGCGGCGTATTTCTTTGCTGCGCCGCAGCGTGACGTGCGCGCGTGGGTGGATGAACTGCCGGTCAAAACCGCTGAATGCAGCGGCGGAACGTATTTCTACACGGAAAACGGCGGCGTTTCGCAGGAGGAACTGCCGGAATGTATTCTGCTGGCAGGTTTCGACCCGCTGCTGATGGGCTATGAGAAGTCAGAAAGTCTGTATCTGTCGCCCGTGTACCTGCGCGCGGTGTTTTCGCTTGCAGGCATCGTACGGCCCACGGTGCTGCTTCATGGCGAAGTTGCAGCAGTGTGGAAGAGGAAGAATAAAACATTGGAGCTGATGCAGCTGCGCCCGCTTACACAGAGCGAGCTTGATGCCGTCGCCGCAGAGTCCGTGAGGCTTTGGGGCGAGGGGATGAAGCTCAAATTGCAGGATTAAGGAACGGCGTCTCGATTCTTGCAAATGAAACAATGCGCGAAAAAAATGGACGGTACTTTCGTACCGTCCATTTTTTTGCTTGGAAATTAGCCGCCGTACAGCTCGACGAGCTTGAGCAGGTGCTCGTAGCGCTCCTTCGCGTTGGCCTCGTTCTTCTCGAAAAGAACGCTGGCACGATCCGGGAATTCGCGCGTCAGACGGCTGTAGCGGGCCTCGTTCATCAGGAACTCCTGATAGCCGCCGGCCGGCGCCTTGGAGTCGAGGGTGAACTTCTTGCCTTCGGCCGCGGGGTTGAAGCGGAACATGTTCCAGTAGCCGCAGTCGACAGCCTTCTTCATTTCCTTCTGGCAGTTGGCCATGCCGCCCTTGATCGAGTGCATCTCGCAGGGAGCGTAGCCGATGATGAGCGACGGGCCATGGTAGGCCTCGGCCTCCTGAATGGCCTTCAGGGTCTGCGCGGCATTGGCGCCCATGGCGACCTGCGCAACGTAGACATAGCCGTAGCTCATGGCAATCTCCGCCAGAGACTTGGACTTGATCTCCTTACCGGCTGCCGCAAACTGCGCGACCTGACCGATGTTGGAAGCCTTGGAGGCCTGTCCGCCGGTGTTGGAGTAGACCTCGGTGTCGAAGACGAAGATGTTGACATCCTCGCCGGAGGCCAGCACATGGTCGACACCGCCGAAGCCGATGTCGTATGCCCAGCCGTCGCCGCCGAAGATCCAGACGGACTTCTTGGCGAGGTATTCCTTCTTGGCCAGAATGTCCTTGACGGTATCACAGCAGACGTTTGCTTCGAGGTTGGCAACCAGCTCCTTGGTAGCGGCGGCGTTGGCCTCAAGGTCGTTGACAGTGTCAAGATACTTCTGGCAGGCAGCCTTGCGTTCGTCGCAGGAGGTCTTTTCCATGACCTCGCGGACCTTGGCAATCAGGCTGTCGCGAATGGCCTTCTGGCCGAGGTACATACCGTAGCCATGCTCGGCGTTGTCCTCGAACAGGGAGTTGCACCATGCCGGGCCGTGGCCCTCGGCGTTCGTGCAGTAGGGAGACGTGGCGCCCGGGCCGCCCCAGATGGACGAGCAGCCGGTGGCGTTGGAGATGTACATCTTGTCGCCGAAGAGCTGGGTGACGAGACGGGCATAGCTGGTCTCGGCGCAGCCCGCGCAGGAGCCGGAGAACTCAAGCAGCGGCTTGCGGAACTGGCTGCCCTTGACGTCGGCGCTCTGCAGCTCCTTCTTCTCGGCAACATTGGCAACGCAGTAGTCGAACACGTCCTGCTGAGCCAGCTCGCCTTCCTGCGGAACCATCTTGATGGCCTGCACCTTCTCTGGGCAGACGCTCACGCACACGCCGCAGCCCATGCAGTCGAGCGGCGATATGGCCATGGTGAACTGGTACACGCCCTTGCCCTTGCCGGCCTTGACAGGCACGATCTTGGCGGCTGCGGGAGCGTTCTTTGCCTCTTCCTCGGTCAGCGCGAACGGACGGATGGTCGCGTGCGGGCAGACGTAGGCACAGTTGTTACACTGGATGCACTTGGTGGAGTCCCAGGTCGGAACTGCAACGGCAACGCCGCGCTTCTCATAAGCGGCAGCGCCCAGCTCGAACTGGCCGTCGACATGATCCATGAACGCGGAAACGGGCAGCGAATCGCCGTCCATCTTGTCGATCGGGAACAAAAGGTTCTTGACCTGCTTGACAAGTTCGGGCTTGCCGGCCAGCTCGTGATCGACCACGACGTCCTCAGCATTTGCCCAGTCGGCGGGCACGTCGATCTTCACGAACGCGGTCGCGCCGGCGTCGATGGCCTTGTGGTTCATCTCAACGACGTCCATGCCCTTCTTGGAGTAGGAGGCAGTGGCCTTCTCCTTCATGTAGCGGATGGCATCTTCCTGCGGCAGAACCTTGGCCAGCGTAAAGAACGCGGACTGCAGAATGGTGTTGGTGCGCTTGCCCATACCGATGGACTGGGCAAGGTCGATGGCGTTGATGGTGTAGAGCTGGATGTCGTTCTTGGCGATGTAGCGCTTGGAAGCGGCATCAAGATGATGCGCCAGCTCTTCCGGCGTCCACTGACAGTTGATCATGAACACGCCGCCGGGCTTGACGTCGCGCACGATCGGGAAGCCCTTGGTGATGTAGGACGGGTTGTGGCAGGCGACGAAGTCGGCCTTGTTGATGTAGTACGGGCTCTTGATGGGCTTGTCGCCGAAACGCAGGTGGCTGATGGTCACGCCGCCAGTCTTCTTGGAGTCGTACTGGAAGTAGGCCTGCACATACTTGTCGGTATGGTCGCCGATGATCTTGATGGAGTTCTTGTTTGCGCCGACGGTGCCGTCGCCGCCCAGACCCCAGAACTTGCACTCGATGGTGCCTTCGGCAGCCGTATTCGGGCAATTCTTGTCTTCTTCCAGAGACAGGTTGGTAACGTCGTCGACGATGCCGATGGTGAACTGACGCTTGGGCTCGTCCTTGGCCAGCTCGTTGTAGATGGCGAAGATGGATGCAGGAGGCGTATCCTTGGAGCCGAGACCGTAGCGGCCGCCGATGACGGTAGCCTGCACACCGGCGTTGGCCAGCGCAGTGACGACGTCCATGTACAGAGGCTCGCCGATGGAGCCGGGCTCCTTGGTTCGGTCGAGAACGGCGATCTTCTTGGCGGTTGCCGGGATGGCCGCGACGAACTTATCCGAGCAGAACGGACGGTAGAGGCGAACCTTGACCAGGCCGACCTTCTCGCCGTGGGCGTTCATGTAGTCGATGACTTCCTCAGCCACGTCGTTGATCGAGCCCATGGCCACGATCACGCGCTCCGCGTCGGGCGCGCCGTAGTAGTTGAAGAGCTGATAGTTGGTGCCGAGCTTCTCGTTGACCTTGCCCATGTACTTCTCGACGACTGCGGGCAGCGCTTCGTAGTACTTGTTGCAGGCCTCACGGTGCTGGAAGAACACGTCGCCGTTTTCGTGGCTGCCGCGCATGGCAGGACGTTCGGGGTTCAGCGCGTGCTTACGGAAGGCCTCGACAGCCCCCATGTTGCACATTTCCTTCAGGTCCTCGTAGTCCCAGCAGGCAACCTTCTGAATCTCGTGGGAGGTACGGAAGCCGTCAAAGAAGTTGATGAACGGAACCTTTCCTTCAATCGCGGCCAGATGCGCGACAGGGGACAGGTCCATGACTTCCTGCGGGTTGGTTTCGCACAGCATGGCAAAACCGGTCTGACGGCAGGCCATCACGTCGGAGTGGTCGCCAAAGATGTTCAGCGCGTGCGTGGAGACCGTACGGGCGGAGACATGGAACACGCAGGGGAGCTGCTCGGCTGCGATCTTGTACATGTTCGGAATCATGAGCAGTAAGCCCTGAGAAGCGGTGTAGGTGGTGGTTAGTGCGCCTACGCCGAGCGAGCCATGCACGGTACCGGAAGCACCAGCCTCGGACTGCATCTCAGCGACCTTTACCGTCGTGCCGAAGATGTTCTTCAGACCGGCAGCGGACCACTGGTCGACAAAGTCGGCCATGGGCGAGGACGGCGTGATGGGGTAGATACCCGCAACCTCGGTGTACGCATACGACACGTGCGCCGCGGCATTGTTGCCGTCCATGGTTTTGAATTTACGAGCCAATTTAAATTACCTCCTAAAAGTAATTACATAATCATGCACGATAATCATATCACATTTTGCTGTCAATGTAAACGGGAATTGCAATTTCTGTGTAGAACTTTCTCAAATGTGCGCGCTGCGTTGGTGAATTTGTACACGCGAACAATTTCCTGTTGGTTTTTTCAGGAATATGCAGTACAATAATCATACAAGGAAGGAGGTGCGCGCATGATAAGCCGTGTGCGATCGCTGGGGCTGCAGGGCATCAGCGGCTACGAGGTGCAGGTCGAGTGCTGTATCACCGGTGGGCTTCCCGCGTTTGAGGTCGTCGGGTTACCAGACGCGGCCGTCAGGGAATCGCGCGAGCGTGTGCGCGCGGCCATCAAGAACTGCGGCTATAAATTCCCCGTCAGCCGCATCACGCTGAACCTCGCGCCCGCAGGGACAAAGAAAACCGGCACGATGTATGATCTGCCGATTTTGCTCGGCATCCTGTCTGCCGCCGAGCTCGTCCGTCTGCCCAAAGCGCCGTGCGCGTTTCTGGGCGAGCTGAGCCTGGAAGGAAAGCTCCGTCCGGTGGCAGGCGTGCTGCCGATGGCGCTGGCGGCAAAGGAGCTGGGGATCAAGGAACTGTACGTCCCTGCGGAAAACGCCGCAGAGGCGACACTGGCCGGAATCGATACGGTCTACGCGGTTGAATCCGTGCGCCAGCTTGCCGCGCACCTGTCAGGGGAAGCGCCGATGGAACCGGCGCCTGTCTGGCAGCCGGACGGCGAACGGCTGGAGCTTCTGGATTTCAGTGATGTCAAGGGGCAGGAGAATGTCAAGCGCGCGCTGGAGATTGCGGCCGCAGGCGGGCACAATGTGCTGCTCATCGGCCCGCCCGGTTCGGGCAAGAGTATGCTCTCGAAGCGCATTTCCTCCATCTTGCCCGACATGACGCGCGAAGAGGCGCTGGAGGTCACGAAGATCTATTCCGTCATGGGTCTTCTTTCGCCCGAGCATCCGCTTGTGCAGGTGCGTCCGTTCCGCAGCCCGCACCACAGCGTGTCGGCCGCAGCGCTGGCAGGCGGCGGGACAAATCCAAAGCCGGGTGAGATATCGATGGCGCACAAGGGTGTCTTATTTTTCCGTGAAACGCTTTGCACTTCCAACTGAACACACATATTCTGCTGAAAAACCCCGCATTTCTGGGCTTTTTCGGCTTTTATTTTCGGAATTTGAGGTTGGGAATACATACCCAATGGTGTGTTTTGGCTGGGTTGATGGGCCACTATATGTAGTATGGGGTGAATATAAACTATCAATATGCAGGAAACAGTTCACGCAGATGTAGCACCATTTGGCAAAACTCCTAACCTTTTGACGAAACGCCATATTATTTGGCGTAACTACTATTTAGCAAAAGGAGAATGCCATGAAAGAAAAGAAAAAAAGACGGCTGAAAGTGTACAGCCAGAGCAACGGATATAACTATCAGGAGGTTCCCGCCATCGTGCTTAAGGGAAAATGGCTGGAGATAGCTGGATTTGAAATTGGCAATAACCTTCTGGTCGAGTGCGAGGATGGTAAGATTACCATCAGTGCAGTCGAAAGGGGCTATGACTCAATAAATCCGTGTGAATAAAAAGAAAGGTGCAGCCGTTGTGACTGCACTTTTTATGATGAGGTTAATTTCCTTTATCGCATCTTCTGCGTTCTGAATCATCACATGTTGGTCACGCGTACAAAATTGCTTTCCCATAATTGTGTAATTTACACTTTTCTGATATAATGAATAAAGAATGTGCCTGTAATACAGGCCGAAGTTAGGACAAGGGAGTGACACAAATGAAGTTAAGCAATGTCTTCTACTTTAAGGATATTGTAGACAAAAAATATCCAGACGAAAACCGCCCGGCTGTCGATATACAGGCTGTAGTAACC